>DASPUC010000001.1 GCA_035623075.1 Nitrospiraceae bacterium
CGGCAGATGGCGCTGGTTTGTCCTGTCCTGGTAGCAGCGTGGTAGCAGAGTCAGATGACGAGGACGGTTAATGGTTGCTTCTTTGTATGACCTAGCCCCGTTGTAGTTGTACGAGTTTCAACATGAGTCAGGCAGATTGCGTGGCGAGTCAGCGGGCCCGACCCCGCCACAAGATCTGGACCGTTTATGGGAGCGAGGTCAATGATTCAAGAACGGGTCAAAGCCGTCATCAAGCGAGTGCGGAACAAAGGCCGGCGATGGGGAAGGCGGACCATCGAGGAAGCAGATCCAGCTAGTAGACGAATCCGAAACCTACAGGATCAAGGATTGGGAATGGTTGCGGTCGGCTAGTCCGTGGGTGTGTCGAGCCGGAGGGTCTGGCGGCTCCTCAGAACTGCCGCTCCCTCAAATGGCTCCCCTGCTATCGTGTTGGCTGCTGAGTCTGCCCGCATCGGCTGCTAAGAGAAACAAATATCACGACAAGGTGTCTTCGGTAAGGGACAACTTGCGTCAGTTCAGTCAAACGATGATCCGCGGTCTGAGCTAGCCTGAGTAGCATTGCCATGTGGCGCCGTGTCCCTCCAATACTTCAGGATAAGAACCTCACCTAGATCACGAGGCCTCGAAAACGATCGGTATGCTGTCTACGAAGTAAGTGGAGTGAGGCTCTCGTTCTCTACGGACCGCGTCTCCAACTCGGGTCGGGATCGAATTCAGTCATCTCAGCCGCCAGCGCCGCTGTATTTTGACCGAGATCTTTTTGGTAGACCACTCCGTCTTGGTTAACCATGAAGCTCACGACACCGGACAGTCCGTAGCGGGCCGGATAGGCGAGGACTGCAACCCCCCCGAGCAGTTTGCCGTTGGCCCGATAGTCGTATGCTCCCCCCGGCGCATTCTTGCCCTGCTTGCCGAGGATTCGATACAGATAGCCATGAAAGGGTGTCAAATCGGATGTGACAGACCCATCGTTTCCTGCGGCTGCGAGCAAGGGCCCGACCGGACTCAAGGGCTCGCCTTCGCGGGTCTCCCAATACAGGCCATCCCGCTTGCCGGGCGAGCTGACAAATCTCGAGGCGAATCCCGGAACGCCGTCGCCATCCGCATCTTGCGTCGCATACTCCCGCTCGGCATCGACGATCGCCAGGCACACCTGGATGGCGGCGAGCTCATTGCGGCCGATGTGCCGGTGCAGGATCTCTTCTGCGGCATGGTGCGTATCGAACCGCCATCCTTTTTCCGATTTCACCAGCGCGATTGGCATCGGCCACTTGTCGCGGCCGACGATCAAGATCGCACGCGTATTATTCTCTTCGAACACCACTTTGTTGGCGTCCACGTACGCTTTGAGAAACTGTTTGCGCCATTGTGTATCTGCCGCCGCATCGCCCGAGTCGAACAGCTCCAGACCGTCGGCGCCTAAGAGTGTTTGCAATACAGATGGATCGTTCAACTTGATGGTGTCCACGAAAGCCTGCATCCCCTCCTCAGCGGAGGAAAACGTCGTCTGCACGAAGAATTCGCTCGAGGCCGCGGACGGCATCGCCAACAACAGGACAATCAGAATCGCAAACGACAATTGTCCGAAATGAAGAGAGAGTCGCATATCACCTGCCGTGATGGCCTCCGCCTCCATGATGGAACCCCCCGCCGCCACCGCCCCCGCCACGGTGAAAACTGGCATTGCCGCGTGCCCCGAAGTTGGACGCAGATCCTCCGTGGCCGACGCCCTCGAAGGCATGCGGTCGCAGTTCGCCGCCGCGAAACCCGGATGGGATGGGCATCGGCGGACGGCCCTCTGCACCGCTGTTGCGCGCGTTGCCACGATTTCCGAAACTCTCGCGGCTTCCGGGAAAGGCCGGGGAGGGATAGTGTCCGCGGAAATCCTGTCGGACTGGAGGTGATGCAGTCGCGCGCCCATACTGCTGACTCAACGCGGCTTCCCGGTAGGGCACGCCTCGGCGGTGGACAGGGTCGTGTGTCCAGGCTCTGATGGCGGTATTGCGATAATAGAAGTTGTTGACGGTCACCACATTGACCTGTCGATGCGCCCAGTCGAAAGCTCCGAAGAAGAAACCGGCTCCCACCGTGACGCCCGGTCCCCACACATACCCGATACCCAGCCGGGGACCCACGAAGTAGCCGGGCCAGGGTCGCCAGAACACCGGTGGATAAGCTGGCCACCACCAGGGGCCATAGATGACCGTGGGATCATAGTAAGGGACATAGACCACCTGCGGGTCCGGCGAGATAATCGAAATGTTCTGCCCCTCCTGGTCGATACGAACCTGGTCGGTCGATTGGAGGGTGCCGTTGGCTGACGCGCGCTGACGCAGGTTCTGAACGGTGTCCATGACTTCTTGCTGCTGCGACAGGAATGCATCGCCGAGCCGTTCCGTCCAGTCCAGTTTCTCATCCATCATCGCCAGAACGTTTGGGAATGCCACGAGTGACTTCACGCTGGGCTCCCAATTGTATTGGTCGGTCGCTTTCACCGCTTGGTCGCCCTGAAGCGTCGGGTGCGCTTTGCCCCACCGAGCTGCCTCGACAATTTCCAGAGGATAGGTCGAGGCCATCAAAATCTGTGAGAGCAGCGAGTCGGGATACAAGGCAATCGGCGCCAGCATCTGATCGAGTTCTTGCTGCGTGAACTGCACTTTGTCTTTGGTCCCTCGCTCCGGCGTGGTGAATTCCATTGATGTGCGTTGCTTCGCCATCGGGGGCGCCGCATCGGGGTTATAGATGCTGTCATACTCACTGCAATCGTCGGACTCCTTCGGTGTGGTGGTCCAGAAATCTCCATGGGGACTGTGGCAACGCCAGACGTAGGCTGAGACGGGGCTTGCCCACAGGAACAGCAGATGAAGGGAAAGCACGACGGCAACTAGGTGAGACATGCTGTCTCCTGCTTTTCATTTGTGCAGCATGCTGTATCCATGTCTTTACTACTATACGACATGAAGTGCTTTCGTCATAGTTTTGCGTGAGAGTTGTGCCTCGCTCAACATAACTGTTCGATATCTTCATCGACTCGCAGAGCATCGACACCACCACGCCGGCCGGCAAAGCGCTCTTCGGGTTGATGGGGGTCTTTGCGGAGTTCGAACGGTCGATGATTCAGAAGCGGGTCAAAGCCGGCATCACACGTGTGTGAGCGAGGGGCAAGCGGCGAGGACGGCGGAAGATCGAGGAGACCGATCCCACAGTCTTTAGCCCGGTGCTTGAACGCCGACGGCAAGGTCTCGGAATGGTTGCGATCGGCAAGCGCATCGGACTGAGTTCGAGAACCGTATGGCGGGTTTTGCGCGGGGTCACCATAGCATCGAACGTCGTCTGACACAGTCCTAACGCGGCCCTCCAGGCACCGACCAGGTTAGGCTAGAATGAGAACATGTCTTGGGCTATGCTCGTCGAAGAATGGACACACCAACATTCTTCGTCCTCTTCCTTATCTCTCCGCACTCTCTCGCACAGTTCCTGACTAGCCTCGCCTACTTTTCTCTCGCTGGATAGGTCCCTCTGCCTGTAAGAAGTGATGGTCTTCTAACAACCTCATCTCGTTATGGTGTCGAGATGCTCTGTGATTCCCTTGTCCAGGAGCACGCCACTTTCTAGGTCAGTGTTATACTGTTTCTAAGGTTGACGCAGACTGTCAGTGGTCGGAGGTCAATATGTTGGGAACCACAACTGGGTGGAAGCAGATCACCGCGGTGGTCGTCGGGAGCCTGTTCGTGACACTCACCATCAGTGCCTGCGAGAGTACTCCGACGTGGGTCAAGACCGGTACCTATACAGGCCAGGATACCAAGGCCTTCTATGGGATCGGAGAAGTGATGGGCGTCCACAATGAACCCCTTGCCTGGGATGCAGCAGGGAATCGGGCACGGGCGCAGATCGTAAAGGTGCTCTCCACGTATACGGCTTATTTGATGCGAGACTATGCCGCATCCACGACCGCGGGAGATTTTAAAAAGACCACCGATGAGCAACACATCGAAGAAGCGACGAAAACATTTGCAGCAGCCACATTGAATGGGGTTCGGCCCGTAGACCGGTATAAGGACGAAAAGAAAGGCATCTACTATGTGGTCGTCAAAATGGATCTTGAGGATGTGAAAAATATGCTCACGCAGTCGAAAGAACTGAACAGTCAGATGCGAGACTATGTCCGCCAGAATGCCGACCGCGCTTTTGAACGACTCGAAAAGGAAGAGCAGAAGCGCGAAGCGCCATAATGGAAACCGAGCCTATGCGATTGACCGGCCCCCCGGTGGTGGTACCACCCTTAATGTGAGTCAGGCAGATCGGTGGGCGGCCGGAACCCACCAAAGATTTGGACCCATTATAGGGGGCAAGATCAGCAGTCTGAACAGCACCTACCCTGTGGGATCCACGCACAATTCCCCCCATTCGACGTACCTCTTCTTGGTCTGGCATCCGCCCGTGGATTCGGTACCCTTAGAGCAAAGGCGTTGGATCTCGCCTTTCTATCAAGGAGAGCGACTATGACCTGTACACGTTGCCAGAGCCCCATGCGAGAGCACCACTTTTATGACCTCGAAACGCGACACGGCTTCATGTGGATGAAAGGCTGGCGATGCCTGATGTGTGGGTTTGCGGCCGATCCCATTCGGGAAGCGAACCGCCGGCTGGGCCGAGTGGCTCAGGCGGTGAGAGCCGTCACGGGTGACCCGAGCAGGACCATGTTGTCGGTGCTCTGGGAGTATGGAGCTCTCACCAGACGAGGTTTTTCGTGAAGCCCAAAATTCTGATCATCGATGATGATCTCGATAGTTGGACCCTGCTGAGCACGGCCCTCAAGGCCCATAACTATTATCCCGTCTGGGCTGCCGATGGAATGCACGCCATCAGTGCGGCCCGCCAACAGCAACCGGAGGCCATCCTCCTCGACCTGGGGTTGCCCGGTGGGGATGGGTTTTACGTCCTGGAACGATTGAAAAGCAACACAACGCTGAGCGCCATTCCTGTGATCGTGGTCACGGTTCGTGATCGGAAGGAAGCCGAGGAGAGAGCGCAGGGGCTGGGCGCGGCCGGCTATATACAAAAACCCGTCAACGTTGAGGAGTTGATCACGAGCCTTCAGCAGGCACTGGCCTAACAGGGTTGCGTTCCCCATAACTCAAGGGACGTGGGACGGAGAGCGATGGCTGCCTTTCGTATGCGGAAGACTCAGCGATTTAAGGAGTCGGTTCCCGTGCTCTATCATGGAGAGCAGACCGCGGGTGAAGGGATGCTCACGGATCTCTCGTTAGCTGAGGGGGCAGTGAAAGGGAACGAGCCCGTATTGGTCGGAATGAGGGTGCGGCTGCGGATTTTTGTTCGGGGAGGTCCGGAGCCGCTGCTGCTCGATCGAGCCATGGTGAAATGAGTGAAGGGCTTGGAATTCGGCGTCGAGTTTGAGCAGTTGCAGAGAGCTTCCAGGCAAGGCTGAACCGCGTGATCGCCTCGCTCGTTGATCGCCATCATCGCACCACACCACGAAGTCGACCAATCCCCGCGTCGTAATGGACGAGGCCGTCTAGGCGTCGCGTCAACACGGTATCCAAAACGCGAGGCCACTTTCTTACTTAAAAAATGCTCTTGCTGACCTCGTTGGAATGCACACTTTCATTTCCTGCCTGGTCGTAATCAGTAACCACCCAGAAGTACGTGGTGCCGACTGCCAAGCCCGTCGCGGTATAGCTTGTACCATTGCCTTGGAGTGTTGCGATTGGCGGCCCATAGACCCCCGATGTGGTTGACTGATAGACCTTGTACCCCGCTACGCCACCACTCGTGCTGGCATTCCACGTCAATGTCGCCGATGACATTCCCGGAGTATTGAGTCTCAGCGTCACGGGAATCGTTTGAGGCGTATTTGCAGCCCCTGTTGCGGCGATCGTAATGGTGGCAGTCGACGAACCAGCACCAAGACCCGCCGTATTCACGGATACGGTCACTGGACTCGTTCCGGTGGTCGTTGCGCCAGAGGCAGGGGTGAGTGCGAGCCAATTTGCATTGTCTGTAATGGACCAACTCAAAGTGCCGGTTCCAGGATTCGTAATATTCAATAGTTGGGTAGCCGGATTTGCAGCCCCCTGAGTGGCGGTAAATGAAAATGTTGTCGGACTGGCACCAATGGATGGCGGGACAGCGGCGGCCGTCACGGTCA
Organism: Nitrospiraceae bacterium; assembly: GCA_035623075.1. Classification (NCBI taxonomy): domain Bacteria; kingdom Pseudomonadati; phylum Nitrospirota; class Nitrospiria; order Nitrospirales; family Nitrospiraceae; species Nitrospiraceae bacterium. Next base: position 6,173 of record DASPUC010000001.1, read on the forward strand.
ACGACACAGGGACGGTGACGGGCGCGGCGCCGGTCGCACTGAGAGTGACGGTGCTGCTATAGCTGCCCGCGGCCAACGTACCTGGTGTCGCACTCACTGCGACGGTGCCATTGCCTGTCCCTGAGGCGGGACTGAGGGTGAGCCAGGCCGCGCTATCGCTGGCATTCCAGCTCAAGGTGCCGCTCCCCGTGTTGCTAATGCTCAGGGTTTGAGTTACGGGATTGCCGCTTCCTTGTTGGGCTGTAAAGGAGAGGCTTGCCGGGCTGGCACTGATGGCTGGCGGGAGCGAGGCTGCCGTCACCGTCAACGTTACGGGAACTGCGATGTGCCCTCCAGTGGCCGTGGTGATTTTCACGGTTGCGGCATAAGTGCCCGTGGCCAATCCCGCCGCGTTAACACTCACCGAGAGTTGCGTTGAACGCCCGATCATTCCCATCGTCGGTGAGACGCTTACCCAATTTGCGCTGTCGTGGCTGCTCCAGAGGACCATGTGGCTACTAGATTTGAAGACGCTCACGACTTGGCTTGACGGATTCGCGCCACCCTGTGTGGCTTGAAAACTCAACGCCGACGGGCTGATCTCTAGCGCCCACGCATCAAGTAGGAGGGACAAGCTGAGGCCGAGGACCATGCTTGTGTACAACAACGCGTCACAGAATCTCCAAGGCCAAAAAGAAACATGTCGTTTGAGCGCATTCATGTGTTCCTCTGCATTCGCAAAGCACACCGGTATCGCCCGCCGAACCCGAAGAGTTCGAAGGTAGTGTGACTGAGGATCGTTCCCGCGGGTCAGGGGCTCGTCAGAGCATGGTGTGTGCCACACCGGTGGGAATGAAGAACTGATTGAATTCGCAGGATCCTAATGTAGCAGCACCGGCAAATAGCGCAGTGAGCAAGCCTTTTCAGGCTTTGAAGTGTAGGCTGGACGCGACAAGGCATTACACTACACTCAGAGAGATTGGAACTTTTTAGGCTGTTTACTATTGACCTGCCCCCTGTAGTTGTACCGTCTACAATGTGAGTCAAGCAGGTCGCGTGGCAGGCTCAACCCTCAAAGCAGGTTTGGACAAGTTGAAAGGGCAGGCCAGGAAAGGGATGACGCAGAGTCCGGCACTTAACGCGACGCGAAATGGGTCATGCACTCATCTTTCCCCGAAACTCAGGATTGCGGCGTTCTTCTCTTGTCCTAGAAGGCTGCGATAAGTACCACACATAGAGCAACGACAGGACTACAAAGTTGGGAACGAGAATGGTTGGGGTCATCCATTGCCAGCCGTTGAACCTCCAATCGAAGATCGGCCACAGGACTGGCGTCGGGAAGAACGCATGCGAATGTGTTGGTACGTCTACCAACACATGCAGACCCCAAGCCGCGAGTTCCCAGACGGGTCGTTTCAGGAAGAACCAAATCAGAAGAAATACGATCAGGAATACCGTGAGGCTATGAGTGACGGTGTACAGATGGTGCACATAGGAAGGGATTGAAGATTCCGGCGGTGTTCCGTGACTGAAATCGGGCATGTCTTCAAGACCAACCATGGCTGCCGTCCACAGAACCCCGAATGACAAGAGATCGGGAGCCAGGCCGATTACAAAGGCAAGCCAAAAACTCGATCGGTTTTTTCGACCGAAGGTGATCGCGCCCCAGAGGCCATGGGAAATGATATCCATAGGCTCTGACCTGTCCCCTCCTGTAGTTTTGTAGCACTTTCAATGTGGGTCAGGCAGACCGCGTGGCGGGCCCGACCCTCACAGCGGATTCGTACCCGTTTACGAGGGCGAGGTCACTCAGTGAGAGCGGTGAGGTCGGATCACGATCAGTTTGTCACTTCCAGATTCGGCCCCCCACACTTCGCCCGGTCTCCCGAGCAGTTGCCGAACATTCGCCCCAGGACTAGGGAGTGGGAAAATCTCAAAAGCTTCAGTCCCCGCATCGAACCGCACCAACGCATTGGCCCCGAAGTCGCTGAGCCAAACCGTGTTCTGCTCGTCCACATACACCGCATACGCGCCGGGATTCTTGCCTGGCAACCGCCATTCTTTCCAGGTGTTGGTAGTCGCGTCGTATCGCGCCACCTGACCCGCATTCCATTCGCTCACCCAAACGGATCCCTTCGAATCTGCCCAAACCCGGCGGGCTCCCTGGTGTGAGGTCGGTGGATCGATGACGGTCGCAGTTCCGTTTTCCAGATCCACGCGCGCTATATAACTCCCCGCGAGCGAGGCGTAATACACCATCCCCTCAGGTGTTGTGGCGATACCATACGGACCGACTCCACGGGGTGCATCGAACACCTGCACGTGGCCGACCTTCGGATCCAAACGACCATAGATGCCACTCTGTCCTGTAAACCAGAGGATTCCGCGTCGATCGAAGGTGGCGGTATTGAGGTTGGCTCCTTGACGGTCTTTTGGCAGTGGAAAGACGTGCACGTCGTTGGTCTTCTGGTCCACTCGCACGATGGCATTGAGTCCACCGTCGGTGATCCATGGCGCCCCGTCAGGTCCCACAATCACACCATGAGGACGCGATCCCTGTCCAAGCTTGAGATGGCTTGTTTTTCCCGTCGTTGGGTCAAGCCTGCCTAATTCACCTGTGTGCTGCGCGGTGTACCAGACGGTGCCATCAGGAGATGGAGCAACATCGTGCGGGTGCGAACCAACCGGCACCGGGTATTCTTGCAGAGAAGCCGTCTGCCCTAAGACAAAAGGTATGTCCATTGGCAAGAGAAGCATCGCCAGGCTGCACAATAATAGAGTACGTCTCATGTCGCTTCACCTCCTTGCTGCTCTTAGTCGAACAAGTACCATACAGAGGGACGCGAAGGAGTGTAGGATAGAAGATGGGAACGGCGATTAGGCCACGCCGTGTTGCTAAAACCAGTTCTGCACTCGTCTCCAGCTATACTGCGTCTGTTTGCTTCTATAGCTTGACCGATCGTCCGCGAAGACCGCACGTGGGGTGACCTTCCTCTGGTACTTGTACCACGTTCAATGTGAATCACGCAGATTGCTTTACGGGCCCGACCCTACCAGAGATTCTGGGGCCGTCAAAGGAGGCGAAGTCAGATGGAACAGATCGACTCATAAAGGTATAGGTGTGTAAGCACTTCTCTAGGCTCCTAGCTAGACCGTCAACGATGTCCATCGCCTCCACCCCCTCCGCTTGCTCCACCATGACCGCTTCCTCCTCCTCCGCCGTGGCCCCCTCCACTGCCTCCGCTATGACCGCCTCCTCCGCCTCCAGCATGACTGCCCCAACCGCTCCCCATATGACCTGCCGCACGGCCACCGTATCCCAGACCCCTCGGTGATGCCGAGCGAAAACCTGAACTACCCCTCGGCCCAGTATACGGGACACCATAGAAGCCTGGAATGTACCCAACAGAAGAACCCGGAACGTATCCCAAGGAATTATCTCCTGCGGCTTGCAAGTAAGGCTGCTCGACATTTGATCCATTATAGGGATCACCGCTGCTGTAGGGTGACGCAGTCGGAACATCGACGCCTCACTGGCTGTCAACAACAGAAGGAGGATAGGGACTTCCCAACCGGAGCTGGGGAGAATAATGATAATAATTTAACTGGGTCTTGGGCGTGTATGACTCGCACCCGCTACTCTCTCGGAACCGATCTGTATACAAAGGGGTCCCGCCTGGCTCAAAGCACAACCACATCGAAGCTTGGGATAGATCCTCTTTAGCCTGAGCACTGTCAGCACTGAAGAGCGTCAGGGCGAGACTGAGGAGTATTCCGAGTGCGGCGGCATACATACGCTCACCTCCCAGATGGATTACGGTTAGTAATCCTTACTCCTTTCACGTAGTCGCCCATATACGACAGAAGGTTACAGGGTCAAGGAGGGCGAGGGGCTACGACGGAGTGCCTTGGTCGTCTTCATGACCTAGTAAGGGAGTCCCAGGGACCGTTTTGAAAAACCTAAAAGAGTCTCATAGTCATTGTGGGCACGGGTGAAAATTGAACCGTGATCTAGGGACTTCCCCAGGTGACTAGATTGGAAGCTGGACTAGGCTCAGAAAGGAGACTGAAGGGAGCGAATTGTGGTACCAAGGTTACACACGCAACGAGTCTCTGAGTGGTGGAGTGAGGCTCTGGTCAGAGCAAGGGAGGCGCGTATGCTGCAACAAGCATTTCTTGGCGATCAGATTCTCGACGTGGTGAGAGCGAATCCTGGCTGTACCCTGGATGAGTTGATCCTGAGCTTGCCGGGAGTGAGTTGGTCCGACGTGTTTCTCGAAGTTGATCGCATGAGTCGGTCAGGCCAGTTGCAGCTCACCCAAAATAGTGCAGGAAGGGTGACCACACTTCGTACCGCCTGAATTTCATGGAACCTTTGAAGTCCATACTGTGGAGGCCGGTCTGTCATTGTCACATGACTCGCAGAATGGAACCGGGTGGAGGCTCTGGCAGTGGGTCCTCCCTTGCTGACCAGACACGTTCTCTTCCCCTCCTGGGAGAGGTCTCCACCCCTATTCCTTACTTTTTATCCTCAAGAGAAAAAGGAGGTCCCTATCATGCGGCACTCACTTATGGGTCTCATACTCGGTCTCTTGATCCCACTCGCTCCGGGTCCGACTTTCGCGCAATCGGGGACCACCATGCAGTTCAGCGGGACCACGTACTACAACTTCAACGGGATCACTGGGACCGGGCAGCAATTTGGTAACACGGAGTATTACAACTTCAGTAATGGGCAGTCGGCAACCCGGCAGCATTTTGGAAACATGGATTACTATTCCTCTCCCTCACCCGGGTTAAGCGGGACCGTGCAGACCTCTGGCAATCAAGCATATGGTAACTGGAATGATGGGACCTGCTCCACGCAGCAATGCTTCGGGAATACCGAGTACGACACGTTCCAGCGGGGCAACCAGACCATCCGTTGTACCTCTCAGCAATTCGGTAACCAGACGTTTACGAACTGCCAATGAGGGGAGTGTTCCTCATCCATGCTAGAAGGTTCAATCCTCAGACATCGTTTGAGCCGTTGCGGTAGGACCTAAATAACTCTTCCCTCCGTACGCGTTCATCGAACTCTGGTTTGTGACAAGTCAAGTGCCAGGGGGATAGCCTTGGGAACCACCCACTCTGCACACAGGGTACTCACATGGGACCCCATGTTGGTGGCACTGGAAAAAAATGGGTGGCTGTCAGGACTGGTCGAGTGGTTGATTTTCTGGACACCATGATTAATTGAGAAGTGAAGGAGGTGTTGCTCGCTGAGTCAAGGCCAGCCGCCTTTTGAAAGTGTCACTCG
>DASPUC010000002.1 GCA_035623075.1 Nitrospiraceae bacterium
CGGCAGATGGCGCTGGTTTGTCCTGTCCTGGTAGCAGCGTGGTAGCAGAGTCAGATGACGAGGACGGTTAATGGTTGCTTCTTTGTATGACCTAGCCCCGTTGTAGTTGTACGAGTTTCAACATGAGTCAGGCAGATTGCGGGCGGGTCAGCGGGCCCGACCCTCACCGCGAACGTGGACCCGTATGCGGGGGCGAGGCGATGAGGTTAACGTCTGCAACTAGGGTGGCTCAGCAGGAGATGACATTTGCATTTCTTCGTGGTCGAACGTGTAACTCTCTGGCAATGAGATACCAAACAATCACCCCATTGACACCGAGGGCTGTGACCCTCAGTGGAGTCACATGGTTCATAACTGCATAGAGCTCGAATGGGAGAAATGAGGCGATCATCACTACCGTTAGATACGAAGCCCAGCGCCGACCGTAGAGGAGACCTCCTCCTTGTACCAACGCGAGGGCAGCGTAAACAAAGGAGCCAATACTCAACGCCTCAAGTTGATGATCGTCGATCGAAAACGCCCTTGTCAGGAGGCCATGAATATGGCGATTCTCAGGGTCCAGGTGGATAAGATGAAGCCATTGTTGCATGACCAGCTCATGATCCTGGTCCATCAAGATCACGCCGCCGAATCCGAGGGCAGCCAAGAGAAGCCCTTGCAGCAGGTAATACGTAGCAAGCAGTTTGAGAATCATTTGTGGTTGGCCGTCTGAAAATTACATGATCGGATAGAAAGTCCGACTGTACTACAAAATCCCTGACCTGCCCCTGTAGTTCTACCACCTTCAATGTGAGTCGCGCACAACGTTGGTCGGCCCGACCCTAACAGACGATCTTGATCCGTTTAAGGGGGCAGGTCAGTCGGTAGGCACATGGGGCCAGGGGTACATTTGCGTGGCCACCCCATTGTCCAAGGGCCCCAGGGCCAGGTTAAAGGTGATACAGTGTCGAGCATCCGACCTGATGGAGCGGCGAATATCAACTTATCCACCTATGGCGAAAGGAACAGGCCCATGGCGAATCTTTCTTACCGCTGGATCACCAACGTGACCTTTTTTCTCGTTGCGTTTGTGGTGGCACTCCTCCTGTTGCGACATATTTCCTCAGCTCAGGGAGTCCCACAAGTTCAATATCGCGTTGTGGATTCTCTACCCCTAGACAATAATGCCAAGCTGGAAGCGCAACTGAATGAGTATGGCCGAGGAGGATGGGAGTTGGTCCTCGTAGACATCGGCAACGTCACGGCACCGGCACGGCGGTTCATCTTAAAGCGTGTCCAATTGTCCTAGGGCCATAGTTTAGCCAGCGTGGGCACTGTAAAGGTTGAAGCTCTGACCTAGGGATTATCCTAGCTGATATGAGTATAGATTTGCGGATATCATAGTTACATGGGATGGATACCGACGAATCTCTGTTGGCAGACTCATCATAAAATTACAAAGCGGTGGAGTAAGGCTCCTGTCAGAACACACGGGAGGAGCGTATGTTACAACAAGCAACAATTGGCGATCAGATTCTCGAACTGGTGAGGGTGCACCCTGACTGTACGTTGGAGGAGGTCACGCAACACTTCCCGGAACTACACTGGTACGACGTGTACATCGAAATGGAGCGTCTGAGCCGGTTGGGCCACTTGCGGCTGATCCACAAGAGCGTACTATCTACAATTACCTCACGCCTTCCCTAAATGGCATAGGGAGTCCGTCGTCTCATCGGGTAGAAGGAGACGGGGGAATGGCTCGGCCACCATCCACTTTGCATAATAGGCATGGGGTGATAGAACCCGCGTGTGTGGGTGAAGATACTAGACGGCGTGATCTTGATCCTCCATCTTCTCATCGGAGTCGAGCGTGATCGCTCTACGCGCACGGTGTGAAACCCGACAACGCTCTGAGGCTTGACCATCAAGATCAACATCGATCTATCGTGTGTTTCCTACCCCATTGTTTTTCAACCCTCCTTCGAGCAACCTCAGAAGGCCTCTGTAGCCGATACAGTGGGACTAAAACTTGCTCGGCTTTGATTCCATATACTGATGCGGTGAACCTCCAATCAACCTGTCGCTCCAAGGCTCTTGTCAGAGCAACGGAGGAATGTATGCTGCAACAGAGACCTCTTGGCGATCAGATTCTCGAACTGGTGAGGGCGAATCCTGGATGCACCCTGGATGACTTGATACTCCGCTTGTCGGGAGTGAGTTGGTCCGAGGTCTTTCTCCAAGTTGATCACTTGAGTCGGTCAGGCCAGTTGCAGCTGACCAAAAAGAGTCCGGGAATGATGACCACACTTCGTGCCGCCTGACCAGGCTGATGGGTCTGAACTTCATGGAACTTTCGAAGCCTGTACTCTGGAGGCCGGTCCGTCAATGTCTCATGGCTCTCGGAATGGAACTGGGTGGAGGCTCTGGCAGTGGGTCACCTCCTTTCTGCTCAGGCGTGCTCTCTTCTTCCCTGGGAGAGGTCTCCACCCCCCTTCCTTGAAGCATTGGTGTGGTGGCTCTGTGAAAGCCAACGCTACGGCACTGCGTTCAGTGATCCTGCTTGCCATAGCAGTATCGGCCAACGGACTCATGCGAAAGGGAGAGCCTGCTATGAGTGATGAAGGTCGTAGCATGACGATCAATGGGTTTTTCGACTTTAAAATTTAATCTGGTCGAATCGAAGGGCCTTACGCCTCGCTCCTCAGCATTTCTTGAAGGGCTTCCCGCAGACCGCTTTTCAGAGGCAGTGGAGTATCTCGCCGCATCAACGAGCAGATGCGTGTGCGCACAGAGCGCACCGTGCGGAGACGACTAAGAGCAAGTCGGTCCCATCAAGAGCCACCGACCTGATGACAATAAAAAAGAACAATTCTAGAAGGTTGTACTGTGTCGCCAGAGCCACGATAGCGGATCAAGGCTTGCTCTTAATGAGGTGATTGTTGAGTCGAATGAACACGGAAGCAATCTCCGTGAGACTGAAGAGAGTGGGGCGTTCGGAGAGCCGCGGAAAGGGTGGCCGCTTATATTACCATTGAAGGAGGTCACTATGGAGCCCATCAAAACGAGCCCTACTGTTGTAGCAGTCACCTGTGCCAGCCTTGTGAATACGCTGGTCGGTGTGACGATGATCGGAGCCCAATCTCATCCAGAACAGTCATCTTTACAAACTGTCACAGGGGAAGTGTCTGTGGTTGAGGGCGAATTTCATATGGCCAAGAATTCTCAAGGGGAGGACACGCTCGACGTAGTCGACAAGTCCTATGTCATCACCAATCAAGCCGGCGAGACGGTTCGACTCAAACTGACCGACCATACGCGAATAGAAAAGAGAGTTAATCCAGGAGACAGGATTGAAGCCAAAGTCTCGCAGGATGGCCATACGCTTTCGGTGACGGCGATCCAGTAGCGGCCGTGTGAACTTGTCGGCGACACAATGCGAACATCCTGTCAGACAGCCACGTAATGACCTCGCCCCCTTCAACGGGTACAGATCCTCTGTGAGAGTCGGGCTTGCCTTCTTGCCGCGGTACTGCTGATCCTCACCGGGTGCGGATCAGCCCATAGCCCTAACCCCGATGCTCGCGCTCTCGATTCCAATTCTTCAAGCATTGCGTCCCCTGGCGCATACTTCCTGGTACTGACCTGCCCCCTGTAGTTGTACCACCTTTACTATGAGTCAGGCAGCTCGAGTGGCGGGCCCGATCCTCACAGAGGATCTGGACCCGTTTAAAGATGGAAGGTCATTTTTGCTTACTTCTTCTCCAGGGCGTCGTTTAGGAGTTTCGCCAGTCGGACAGCGGCTTTAGCCAACTGCTGATCGACCACAGGCACGTTGGCACGGTAGTAGTCTTCGCTCAGCCTGCGATCCTCCGGAAGCACGTACGCATGGTCCTTCGCAATTTGGTGTGACTCCATGGCCCAATCCACCACGGAGCCGTCCTCGAACGCCCCCTTTGGTTGCGTGTTCAACCAGGCGTTCAGTCGCTTCACGACGCGGCGCGGGTCCCGATCACGCACCTCCAGAATCCCACTGTCCCACACGGCATGGAGATTCCATGGCTTCCGACTGTAGGGATCGATCGTCTCGCCGATAAATTCCACCTGTACCTCATTGCCTCCCCGGTCATTGTTATTGGCGACGTGAAGGGGTTGGTGGAGGTCACCCACCAAGTGGATGAGATACTTGAGGGCTTTTTGGCGTTTCTGAGTGTCTGCGTCCGCCTTGGCCAGGACGCGGCGAAAGCGTTCGATTTGGCCGATGACACATTCATCCTGGGGACAGTCGCGAGCCGCGTCATACTCGGTGTCCATGAGGTCGATGTTCACATAGTGCCACGGGGCGGTCTGCTGGTTCCGTACTTTGTCGGCCCAACTTGCCGCCTTAATGAACGTGGGGCCTTCCAGGAGAGCGCCCACCGAGTCGCGCACATCAGGATGTAGCCGTGGCTCTGCGATCATAGCCACAATCTCGTGCCCTTCCCGGGACCAGGCATGCAGGGAGGATGGGATGAGCAAAAAAACGAAAGCGAGTGCTAGCAGAAGAGGTGGCCGTGTTGAGCGTAGCACCCGCTAATCCCTCCTCTCCGAAGGCTTGGCGGGTTGCGAGTTTTGAGTCTGTTGGTCTCGGCGTTTCAGTCGGCGTCGATCAAGCCACCATGCAACCACTGGAAACACAACCAACGAACTCGGAGCCATGAAAAAGAGAACATACGGACCCAAAGCGGTTAAATGGCGAAGGTGGTGCGAGAGCTGGGACCGCTCTTCAGCAGTCCAGCGGACGCCATTGCGTTGCTTCATCAGCAATGGCATCAAGCCGTGAATTCCAAGAATCTCAGCGCGAATGCGGTCTCGTTCTCTCTGTAGCGGGCCGAGAAAGGGTGCGAAGAGTTTCTCGACAACCCCTCGATACCAGAAAAGGGAAGTCACTTCTGCTTCGCCACTATCTGATCCTTGATCTTGTCATACGTTGCTTGCGGAATAACCTTCTTCTGTACCAGCTCATCCTTCCGCTTGTACGGACGATGTTCGATAATTTTCTTGGAGTAAGCATCGCCGATCCCAGGCAGAGCTTTCAGTTGATCGGCAGAAGCAGTATTAATGTCGAGCGGTTCAGTTTTTTCGACGGCGTACGTCTCTTCCACGCCACCAACTGAGAGCGTGGCGTCACCGATTCTCCAACTCGATGAATTTGCAAGAACTCCGACAACTATCATCGTCGCAATCATGAATTGTTTCGACCTTTTCATCGTGATTCCTCGTTGTCTCAGATCCGCACCGATAATGATGGTGAATTCTTAATTCACACAGCGTCCTTTAGGCATAAATGTTGAGCACTCACAGATTCTGTGGATAAGTCTGTGAACAACGTCTTCGGCCAGCATCATACAGGCAGATTACGTCAGCCAAGTGACAGAATGCCTACTTTTTAAGCATTGTGTCCGCCGTATAAGAGCCCCAATACCTTGGGGGCACAAAATCGGAGTGCATAATTACAGGAATCTACCTCTTGACTTTTCACGTTTGATGGTCCTGTAAAGCGGCTGATTCGGTTGCCCCTAGGGATATACCGAGGTATCCGAATAGCTATCCACAGCTAAGGGTTCTTGCTGAGGATAACTCCTCCAAACAATGCACGAATTCATGCGCCCAGTGCGACTTTTTTCACATGCTGGAAATTGTCGCTTCTTCGATGGACATGATTCCGGGTTTAAGACGTTGATCGGTCATTTCTTCATCGGCGTCCACTCCTGCGCGAGCTGCTGAGCTTGGGCAATCTGAGCCGGAGTCATCTCCTTGGCTAATGCGTCGCGAAATGCCTTCGCCAACTCCGAGCCTTCTCCCGCGGCCAAGCTGAACCACATGTAAGCCTGAACGCGATCTTGAGGGACCCCATGTCCATCTTCATACATGATCCCGAGCTTCGTTTGAGCCATGGGGTGACCCTGGCTGGCAGCAGCACGGAGCCATTTCAGAGCTTCGGCAACATCCTGGGGAATCCTATCTCCCAAGAGATAGAGACTGCCGAGATTCGTTTGCGCGTCACTATCTCCCTGCTCTGCGGCTTTTAGGAACCAGCGGCTAGCTTCTTGATCATCCTGAGGCACCCCACGACCGAGGAGATACAGCCACGCCAGGTGATGCTGGGCCGTGGCATTTCCCTGCTCCGCCAGTGGCCGCCACTCTTTGACAGTAGCCGCATAGTCGCCACGGTCGTAGGCTGTCATCCCTTCCTCGAACCCTGCCCGTACTGGTGCAGCGCACAAGATTGCCAGGGTCAGAATGCATAGAACAGGGAAGCGACGATAGAGACGAATCGTGAAGGGCATGAAAACCTTGCAAAGAACGAAATTTAGGAACGGCACGGAAGACGCGCAATGGGGCGCAACGTCGTTGAGGATAGCAACTTGAAAGGAACCTCGCTACCCCACAACCCACACGGAGAACTCTTGGCCCTTCTCAACCAATTCCTCACCTGTATGTCGATAGAAGATGTCCTCCACCCATGGAAGCCTGTGCCGTCCCACCACCACGGTTCCACAGTGCGATTCCTTGGCTGCTTCAAGGACCTCCCGCACGACATCCGGTTTATGGATTGATGATGAAAACCGAGTGCTGATCCGGTGTTGGGATAATCCGTGATCCTTGAGAATGATTTGAGCGGCTTCGAGCGAGGGTTGGGCCGCATTCTTCGCTTTCTCTAGCCATTCAGCCTGAGCGGTTTTGAGTTCCGCGCTCAGCCTCGCTTCCTGTTGGGGGTCTTCTGCTCCACCAAATTCTAACAGTTTCGGGGGAATGGGAGGGAGCACATGGAAGAGACAGACGTGGATAGATTCACGTCCTCGCACCAGTTTGGACACATAGGTGACGGCTTTCATAGAAGCCTCGGAATCGTCGACGGCAATCAGTATCTTATTGGTTCTTCCCATGGCTTCGTCTGCTCCTCCATGGACGTGATCGCAACTTTGGATTCCCAGCAAAGGCTAGGCTGTCGGTAGGGAGGTGTCAAGAATGGAATGAGGGGAGTGGCTGTATTTCAGGGGCTGGTTTGCCCGAGGATTTCCCCCTCTGCCTGAAGCCAGTCATCAAGGGCACCTTGTCGTATCCGTTGCTCGTAGATCTCGTAGGCTCGCCTGGCAATCCGTTCATGGAGATTTTCCGACACGGAAGGGGTGTCGACTGGTTTCGTTCGGTGAGCGGGTCTCTGCTGCGCCGTCTTCGATGTAAGCGGCTTCTTCGATTTCATGGGTTCCCTTCAATCTCGTCTCTTACGAATCAGCTCGGTGACATAAAGGCTAGGCCGTCCGCAGAGATGTGTCAATATTCAGCACACGTGACGATGGCTTGGGAACCCTCCATTCTGTCTTAGGAGGTAACTCGTCTGGGACGCGCATGTTGGTGGCACTGGAAAAAAATGGGTGGCTGTCAGGACTGGTCGAGTGGTTGATTTTCTGGACACCATGATTAATTGAGAAGTGAAGGAGGTGTTGCTCGCTGAGTCAAGGCCAGCCGCCTTTTGAAAGTGTCACTCG
>DASPUC010000003.1 GCA_035623075.1 Nitrospiraceae bacterium
GGCTCATGTCTGCCGTGCGCTCAGCATCACCGAACAAACTACGGGATGAACTGTTGGATCGGGAACTGTTTGATACACTCTGGGAGGTGAAGGTGCTCGTGGAGCGCTGGCGGCAGACCTACAACCGGATTCGGCCCCACAAGCGCCCTGGGCTATCGTCCGCCGGTACCGGAAGCCATCGCGCCACGGTGCGCGTGAGTCACATTGCAAGTGGTACAACTACAGGGGGCAGGTCAGTTAAAACGAGTGGCGACTCACATGAAAGATCAGAAAAGAGCAGCCGCGATTCAGGATTCGATTCGACAAATTCTTTATCACGAGTGGGACTCGATCAGAGTTTCTGGTGCAGCACCAGAATACGAGTATGATAGCTACATCGCTCCAGTTTACCGGGTCCTAGTTGGTAGTCGTTCCGGGCAGGAGCTTATCGAGCTTCTTCTTCACATCGAACGCGACACTATTGGTGTGTCGGGTGGGTCTATGACATCGTTGCAACCAATTGCGCGAAAACTCTTAGAGCTTGATGTCAGTCTCTGACCTGAGAGATCGTGTCCAGCGCTCTTTGCTAGTGGGGCGAGCTAAAACACCAGTGCAACAGTCGGGTTACGCCATACTGAAACACCCAAGCCTACTACTTGATCAGTACTCGTGTTCCCAATTCGCACAAGACAATGCAGAGAGCATCAGAAACTTAAGAAATGCTCTGCCTTTCGTTAATCCCTCTCAGTATCGAGGCATATCCCGGGAACCAGTGCAGCCTTTTCCTTCCGGAGGCACATTTATTCATGAGCGATCTGAACCGAATAAAGAGGCTCAACTCGCTTTTCGAGAGATCATCGGGCCCAGAGGCACCATCCAGAATTGGCGCGAGAGATTCGATGAAGACCTGTTACCTACCCTCGAAATGGCGACAAGGATCTCTGCTCTTCTAGCCACGCCACAGCAATATGAGGTGGTTTATCTTTCGAACGAAACCATTTCTACTGATAATAGTTTGCTTGGGTTCGACATTGGTTATTGGGGAGATGATCACTTCTCGGTGATCACTTCTCATTGGTATGCGATTGTGCGGTGATGCCTCGGTGGCATCCGCCTGATCCCAAGGACTTTCAGGAAGTGGCAGGCCAGCTTCGGTCTCTGAATCAGCACGTCTTGTTCGATAGCCAAGAGCATGCAACGCAGTTCTTGCAATACTACAAGTCCAGACCCTGGGCTGAATCAGAGGACGAGCCTGGGGAGTTTTGCATTATTCGTCTCAGCCTACCTGCTCGCTAAAATCAATAGCTGATTGTGCTCATTTCGTGCTCAACTCCGCCTCACCCCAACTCATTCCGGCCTACTCCAGCCAAAGATCCAATTTTTCGAAAACCTTGGTCTCAGTGGGCCCGAGGGAGTTCCAGTAGACCTGAGCAGAGTCGTGATCGCGCTTTCCTAAACCGCGGGTCTTAGGCTGATCTCAGCGTATAATAATCCTGGGGCCGTCCAAGAAAGAATACAATTATTCCTTCCACGCTCACTCGTTTTCGCCTCTCAGAAGGGACACGCTGATCTGGTTCCCACTGCGCAAAGGCACCGAGCCCAAACATATAAATGCTCCCTCCAAGCTTACTGAACGTCCACCCAAAACGGTGCCCGTGATTGGTTCCACTACGCACATGGAGCGAGTACCGCCCTTGATCTAAAAATGTGATCATTCTTGCATGCGTGCCCCGTGAGCATAGAACGAAGACGGGTGCTGTTGTACTTCCCCTTTATGGTAGGATGCCGCGCATGAACGCGGCCTTTAGCCTGCTCTGGGTGCTGCTTGCGATGATTGGCGCCGTCGCGCTCGCATTTGTGACGGGTCTCGTTCATCCCGACGAAAAAGTGAATGGGCTCTGGATGGTCGTTGCAGCAGCCTGCATCTATGTGCTGGCCTATCGCTTCTATGGTCGCTGGTTGGGCAAGCAAGTTGTCGAGTTAAATAACCAGCGTGTGACTCCGGCGGTGCGCTTGAATGACGGCGTGAATTTCCACCCCACCAATAAAGTTGTTCTCTTCGGCCATCACTTCGCGGCGATCGCCGGTGCGGGGCCATTACTTGGGCCTGTGCTTGCGGCGCAATTCGGATTTTTGCCGGGATTTCTCTGGCTCGTTATCGGCGCGGTGCTTGCTGGGGCGGTACAGGACTTCGTTATCCTCGTCGCATCGATGCGTCGGAACGGGCGCTCGTTGCCGGAGATCGCGCGTGATGAGTTGGGTGTGATCACCGGCACGGCGACGGCGGTGGCGGTGCTTTTTATTGTGGTGGTGGCGCTGGCTGGGCTCGGCTTCGCGGTGGTGAATGCGCTCTATTACAACGCCTGGGGCACCTTCACCATTGCGATGACGATTCCCATCGGTTTCCTCATGGGCTTCTATCTCCAGAAGTTTCGGCCTGGCGCTGTGGCCGAAGTCTCGATGCTCGGGGTCGTGCTGCTGATTGCGGCTGTGCTGTATGGTCGTGTCGTCGCTCAGTCATCTTATGCCTGGTTTTTTGAGTTCGACCGTCCGATATTGGTGTGGCTCCTCGCCGGCTACGGATTCCTCGCCTCGGTACTGCCTGGTTGGATGCTGCTCGTGCCGCGGGGTTATCTCTCGACTTTTATGAAACTCGGCGTGGTGTTTCTGCTCGGCTTTGGTGTGATCCTTATGGCGCCGACGATCGAGATGCCACGGGTGACGACGTTCGCCAGCGGCGGCGGGCCGATTATTCCTGGTACCCTCTTCCCCTTCCTCTTTATTACGATTGCCTGCGGAGCCGTCTCGGGCTTCCATGCGCTGGTGTCCTCCGGTACGACACCGAAGATGATCGAGCAGGAATCACAAGCCACGGTCGGGTATGGAGCAATGCTTTTGGAAAGCTTTGTTGGCGTGATGGCGCTGATCGCGGCGTCGGTCCTGATCCCCGGCGATTATCTGGCGATCAATACGACGCTCTCGACGGATGCACTGATGGCGATAGGCTTTCCAGTCTTGCGGATTCAGGAACTATCGCAACTGGTCGAGGTCGATGTAGCAGGTCGACCTGGCGGAGCGGTGTCGCTTGCAGTCGGCATGGCCTCGATCTTTGCCGCACTGCCCGGCATGTCGGGGCTGATGGCCTACTGGTATCAATTCGCGCTCGTGTTCGAGGCGCTGTTCATCCTCACGACGATCGATACCGGGACGCGCGTGGCGCGGTATCTGATCCAGGAAATGGGGGGACGAGTCTATGCTCCTTTGAAACAGATCAATTGGTGGCCCGGTGTGTTGGCGAGCAGTGGGCTGGTGGTGGGGGCGTGGGGTTATTTGATCAGCACTGGTAGCATCTCGACGATCTGGCCGATGTTCGGCGCGGCGAATCAGCTGCTGGGAACGCTGGCGCTCTGCATCGGGACCACGGTGCTGATTAAGATGTGGAAGTCGCCGTATCTCTGGGTGACCGCAGTGCCGATGGTCTTCGTGGGCTTGATTACACTGACCGGCTGTTATGAAATGTTTGGCATGTTTCTGGCCAAGGCGGCGACGCTGGCGGCGAGCCAATCTCTTCCGCTCTATCTTGACGCAGTGTTGGTCGCAGTGGTGGCGGTTCTCGGATTGATCGTGCTCGGTGACAGTGCGCAACAGTGGTATGGCTATATGATTTTGAAGCGTCCGTTTACGAGCAGCGAAGTGGTAGTGATGGCGGGTGGCGGCTCACCCGGGCGAATGCAGTCAGCGATTACCAATAATCATGAAGAGACGAGTTTCCGCCTGCCGCACTGTGGCGGTTGCTGCTGACGTGTTTATGAGAGAAGTTCCTCTTCCCTTTCTTTCCTCAACTGGGAGAGGCGTGGGTGAACGGGTAGGAGGCGAACATGGCTGATCAATTTTCATTCGACGTGGTTTCGCAAGTGGACATGCAGGAGATGAAGAACGTCGTGGATCAGGCGACGAAAGAGATCAAGCAGCGCTTCGATTTCAAAGACTCCAAGACGGAGATCATGCTCAAAGAGAAGGAGAAGGAATTGGTTGTTGTCTCGGACGATGAGTACAAACTCAATGCAGTGAACGAGATCATCAAAACCAAATGCGTGAAACGGCATGTGTCGCTCAAGGCGCTGACCTACGGCTCGGTCGAAGATGCCTTGGCCGGCACCGTGCGACAAGTGATTAAGATTCAGAGCGGCATCGCTTCGGAGAAAGCGAAGGAGATTTCAAAAACCGTCAGGGATTCCAAGCTTAAAGTCCAGACGCAGATCCAGGGCGAGCAGCTGCGTGTCCAGAGCAAGAGCAAGGATGAGCTGCAAGCGACGATAGCGTTTTTGAAGGGCAAAGACTTCGGCATCGATCTCCAATTTGTGAATTTCAGGTAATGTGAGCCGTCGGTCTCTTTGGGAAATGAAAACGCTCCTGCTTCTCCCGCTTCTGGTTTCTGCATTTCTCGCCGGTTGCAACCGCAGCGATCCCATCGTCGTCATTCAGCTCCATCCGAAGAATCCCGACATCATCTACGTTGCAACCAACGACTACATCTATAAGACGCGCGACGGAGGTCAGATCTGGGCTAATCTGTCGAAAGGGATGAGTCACTCCCGCGTGATCTCGATGGCGGTCGATCCGGCTTATCCCGCCACGGTGTATGCTGGTACGAAGGGCGATGCGGTCTATAAGAGTTACGACGGCGGCCAGCGGTGGGTGTCGCAGCGTGCGGGATTGGATGATGCAACGATTTCGTCCGTGGTCAATCAGTTTGTCTTCGATCCAGCCGATACTACTCACCTGTACGCCGCGACAACGATGGGTGTCTTTGAAACGAGAAATGCCGGCGAGAGTTGGACAAAACGGATGGATGGCATGAAGGAAGTGTTGATGGTGGTGACACTGGGAATGGACCCGACGGTGAGGTCCGTATTGTACGCCGGGACCAGCGGGGGGGTGTATAAGTCGACCGATGGTGCGGGCCATTGGGAGAAGGTCAACAATGGGCTGGTGCCGCCGGAAATCATTAAATCGTCGCGGGCGCTAGGTGTAACCGCGATTCAAGTCGATCCCTCTGCGCCGGACACGGTGTATGCGGCCGCACTCGACGGACTTTACAAAACAACGGACGGCGCAAAATCCTGGGTACGAATCGCGCAGTCGCTGCAAGACCAGATGATGATCGGGATGCTATTGGACCGGTCGCGCGCCGGTGTAATTTATTTGGTCGGTCGGAGCGGTGTGCATCGAAGCGAGGACGGAGGCGCGACATGGGCAGCAATGAACAATGGATTTGCGACGCTGAATGTGCGATCAATCGCGCAAAGCGAGACCGATCCTTCATTGTTCTATGCCGGCACAAACGGTAGCGGATTGTATCGGAGTCGGAATCGGGGGGAGACGTGGGAGTCGGTTCCGACAGTGCTTCCGAACTAAACGTGATATTGTACGCGAGGAGAGTCGTGCGTTACGGTTGAGGCGCGGTTCCGCGATCCTGAAGAGTCGAGCCTACCGAGGAAGATCCGAGCGATGACCCCACGGTAGAATCCTGAAGGCTCGAACCTACACTGGACGAGCCAAAACTTGATCCCACGCTTGAATCGGGCAAAGTGGATCCGACTGTGGACCGTTGCAGCGACGATCCGACTGCGGAAGACGATTCGCTGTTGAGGTTTGATTCTCCGATGGACGCTCCTGCGCGACCGGTGGCGCCGATGCTAAATCCGGTTGGTCCCGATGCGCCGATCTCCTGGCTGTTTTTCGAAGATGCGCCAGCGTCTTGGCCCACTACACCTTGGCCTCCGATGGCGGTCCCGGTCGTCGGGGTTTTCCCGATGTTCGGCCCAGCTGCCGGAGCGATGCCGATGTCGGCGCCGGTCTTGGGGCCGGTGGACAACTGGGGCTCGCGGATTCCTCTGTTGATGGTGTCTTCGGTGTCCTGAATGGTGCGCCTGTCTCGTCCCGCGTCTTCGAAGTCGAGGCTGTCTTGTCGTTCCCTCAACGTGTCAATACGTTCGAGTCTGGCGTGAAGCGTCTCGAGATCTGCGCGGGCCTTTGCCACGGAGCCGATCATTTCGCGCAGCATGATGCCTCGCGATGCCATCGAATGATTCGAGAGATTCGCCTGCGCAAATTCCAGCAACTCGGAGACTTCGTTGCCCAATGTTTCAACCCGCTGCAATTCGGCAGGGTCGGTCTTGCAGCACTCGAGGAAGCGCCGGTATTTTTGTAAAAAGTCGGAGACTTCGATTTGAAGATTTTCAATTTTCATTTCTCGCGGCGCCGATTTCGGCAAAGTGGAGTCGTCTTGCTGTTGCTCCACAGGTTCTTTTTTCTCGACCCATGGTACGCAGCCAGGTCTGGGTTTGGATGAATACTGTTTGTCAGCTTTTTCGTTAGGGCACCAATAGAGCGGGGACGCGGCCATCGCTGGTTTGGCGCCTACCCCGTCAAATATGGCAGACATACCCACAATGGTGAGGGTGGCCAGAAGCAGGGTTGGTCTGTAAGGGTTGTCCATATGCTTATTTCAACCCGAAGATAGAATATTGTCAATGAAACATGCGAACTGCGCGTCCATACAGGGGGGGATGGGTTTAATAATCGAGCTGGTTGAGCGGTGAATTCGCTGAGGAGTCCAGGTTATGTCGATCATTTCCATTGAGGATGCAGGGCAACACGTTGGGGAAACTGTCACAATCCGAGGCTGGCTGCGAAGCCGCCGGGATAGTGGGAAACTCCATTTTCTGACCGTCCGAGACGGCACCGGAGATATCCAGGCGGTTGTGAGTAAGAAAACTGTAGGGGATGAGCAATTCGCCGTCTCAGCAAGTTTGACACAGGAATCATCGTTCATCATCACGGGTCAACTGCATACGGACCCGCGCGCGCCCGGCGGGTACGAGATGGATGTTGCGCAATTGCAGGCGGTACAGATTGCTGAGCCGTTTCCGATTCAACCGAAGGAGCACGGGGTCGGTTTTCTCATGGAGCATCGCCATCTCTGGCTTCGGTCCGCTCGCCAACATGCCATTCTGCGTATCAGGCATGAGATTATTCGGGCCTCGCGCGATTTTTTTGACGACCGCGGATTCGTCCTCATAGATGCACCGATCTTCACGCCGAATGCTTGTGAGGGCACGACCACGTTGTTTCAGACTCCGTATTTCGATGAGACGGCGTATCTTACGCAGAGCGGCCAGCTTTATAGTGAAGCAACCGCTGCGGCGTTCGGCAAAGTGTATTGTTTCGGACCGACGTTTAGAGCGGAGAAATCCAAGACCCGTCGCCATCTCATGGAATTCTGGATGGTGGAGCCGGAAGTCGCGTTTGCCGAGCTCGCCGATATGATGGATCTTGCCGAGCAATTTCTTTCTGCGATTGTGCAGAGGGTGCTTGAAACGAAACGCAATGAGCTCAGTGCCCTGGAGCGAGACATCGCGAGGCTCGAACGTGTCGTCGCGCCGTTCCCCCGCATCACGTATGAAGACGCTATTACGATTCTGCAGAAGAAAGGCAATCCCACCAAGCTAGGAGATGATTTCGGAGGAGACGAAGAAACTATTCTTTCGAGCGAGTTTGATCGTCCTGTGATTGTGCATCGTTATCCGACCACGTTGAAGGCGTTTTACATGCAGCCTGATCCTGTGCGCCCCGATTTGGCCTTGTGCATGGATGTGTTGGCGCCGGAAGGCTATGGTGAAATCATCGGTGGTGGACAACGCATTCACGATCACGACTTGCTTCGCGCGCGTCTGCGCGAACAACATTTACCGGAAGAAGCGTTCCGGTGGTATTTGGATTTGCGCCGCCTCGGCTCCGTTCCTCATGCGGGATTCGGCATGGGAATCGAGCGAGCTGTGGCGTGGATTTGTGGACTTGAACACGTCCGTGAAACGATTCCGTTCCCTAGAATGCTCTATAAGTTGTATCCCTAGTGTCAAACGGACCCTCCTGGATGGTTTGCCAGTCTCCTCTGCATTCCTGCCTTGCGACTCTGAAAAGCCCATCAAGTTTGCTAGAGGGGAAAATCGATGATTGTATAGCTGACAAACCCAAATAGGAGGCGCCACTTTCACCCACCAAACCTATCTGTAAAAAAAACGCTCCAAAGCCCTGTTTTCGGTCTGTGGATAGGCGAGCCAGAATTCGTGGGAAATGGCGTCGTTTACAGGCTTAGAGTTATCCACAGCTTTTCCTCTCTTTCCACAGAGAACCCACAATATTTAGTGTTGACAATTAATTTCAATAGCTATATGTAGCTACTCGCTGGATTAAAAAAGAAAGCCGCCTGATCGTGTTGACCAGACGGCTTTCTCAAAATCCACGCCCCGCGCCAACGGGGTTTATTGCAGATGGATCCCACCACTATTCGTGGCGGCGACGTGCTGTTTATAGAGAATGTGGAAAATTATGTCAAGGGGAAAATACAGAACAACGGCAGCGCCGGATTCGTCCTTGCCCGGAAGACCAGCGCCGCCATTACCGAGGAGGTGGCACAAATGTCAGTCCACCGCCCCTAAGAAGGGCCATGGGGGCGGGGAAACCCGCCCCTTACGCTTTGCAGCCTAGCATGCATATCGCCGTATCAGCAACAGACGGCAAACAATCAAGCCATGAACAAAGGAGTACCTTATGGCAGATACAATCAACTGGCAAGGCGCATCGGGTAAGACCTATACATATTGGATCTACCCGATTAGCGTTTCCTTCAATGCGACACCTGGAAGCTATTGCGTTGCTAAAGAAGTAGAGCCTGGCCGTTTTCGCCCTCTCTACTTCGGTGAAACCGCCGATCTGAGTGAGCGGTTCGATAATCATCATAAGTGGAGCTGTTTCACTCGGAACGGTGCAACGCACATTCATGCCCATACAAATTCAGATCAGAAAGTGCGCCTCGAAGAGGAATCTGATCTGATCAAGAAGTGGAATCCCACCTGTAATGGCTAACAGCCTGCGAGGCGGCCAATCATTTTGGCCGCCTCAACAGGGATATGAGTTATGGGTCGCCAGTGTCCGATATGCGTTTGCGCTAGTACAACATAGCATCCATCATCCATCACAATCCCTATCTGGACCTCATTCCCGTCATCGACTAGCCATTCAGGATGCCATAATTCAGACGTTGGCCTCTCGGCGTCGGCATAATTTTCAGTGAACCGATTTTGGGTGATTGCCATTACAGTCTCCTTCTGTTAGAGTGTGGGAGACTGTGGCCATCATTCTGATCAATGATAGCCCAGGGGAAAGTTTCTTCCAGATGTAGACAATGAACTATGGCCCGGACTCTACGGCAATAGAGTCTGGGCCTTAATGTCTGGAGAGTCTAACCAAATCTATGGCGAAAAGCAAAAATCTCTCACTGCATCCCCTCTCACTTGAGCAAGCGCTCAAAGTTATGGTTTCCGTAAAATCGCCGAAACGATCCGCTTCCAAGAAGCCATCGAAGAAGTCTTCGCGCCGGCACGCCTAGCTAGCTGACCTATACTGTAACCGCTTCCCTTCAGTGGCTCTAAACGCAAGTAAGGTTCTTGTGGCATCATCTTCTCTCCGAGCGTTATACCGAAAATCAAATTCGGCTAAGTACCGATGCAGATGATGCTTCGACACATGGTGATACGTTCCAGTCAGACCACGCTTGAGGAGGCTGAAATAACCTTCAATCGTGTTTGTTGTCACTTCTCCGCGCACATAATGACCGCGAGAATGGTTGATGGTGTCATGACTGATAAATTCTTTCTTGAGTCCGCGATAGCCTTTAAATTCATCCGTCATCATGCGTGTCTCAGGCGAAACGTTTTCACAGATGATTGCGCGAAGATTTTTACTTGTCACTGTTGGTAGGGCGAAGGATCGGACACGGCCTTGCCGCTCGACTAGCGCGAAGACGGCTTTCTTTTTCGATGGTCCTCTCCCGCGCTTCTCTTTCCCTCCAATGTAGGTTTCATCTGCTTCCACAATCCCACCAAGCTTGCCGCTGAATGGCGAATGGGCCATTGCATACCGAATACGATGCTCCATGAACCATGCACTCTTATAGGTGATTCCCAACATACGATGAAGCTGATGGGCACTGATTCCTTTCTTCGAGGAACAAACTAGCTGCATCGCTTGAATCCACTTAGTGAGCGGAATATGCGAGTCTTCAAAGATTGTTCCGACAGTCGCAGAGAATTGCTTACGACACTTTCCGCATTTCAAAACAACTCGTTTGGATGTTTTAACATTCAGTGTGTACACTCTTTCGGATTTACAATGCACGCATTTCGGACCATGCGGCCAACGCAGCTTGGCCAGATATTCATAGGCCTTTTTTTCGTCCGTCAGATGGTCGCCAGCCAGTAGATTTTGACTCATGTTCCACCCCCTGTTGTATGCCTGAAAACAGAGTACAAAATCCTTCTGGGTTTGTCAAGTATATAATCATGGGAAAATCTCATAAGCCCATGAATTTGCTATTGACAAGTCTTAAAGTGAGTGTATACTGCGCCCGGTGAGTGGGAGAAAGTGGGCGAGAGTGAATTTCATAGTGCTGATGGGGCTCTGCATCATTTTCCTGTTATGCAGCAGGAGATCCTCTCCTGGCTTCTTAAAGAGAACACTCGAATCTATCTGGATTGCACGGTGGGATACAGTGGGCACGCTGAAACAATTCTTGGGGCAAGTCATTCGGACTCAGTCCTCATCGGCCTTGATCGTGATTCCAGTGCCATCGCGGCGAGTAAGAAACGGCTGAGAAAATTCGGCGAACGCGCCATTCTCCGCCACGGCCACTTCATGGATCTGAAACACCACGTTGCGGAATGCGGCTTCTCACAGGTCGATGGGATTCTGTTTGATCTTGGTGTGTCGTCGCCTCAGATCGACGAACCCGCGCGCGGATTCAGTTTTCAATGGGACGGTCCGCTCGATATGCGCATGGATCAGTCACATGGACTGACGGCTGCCGATCTGGTCAACCAGCGGCCTGAGTCTGAATTGGCGGACATCATTTTTCAATTCGGCGAAGAACGATTCGCTCGTCGGATCGCACGTGCGATTGTCCGTGCTCGAACAGTTCGACCGCTTACAACGACGAAGGAATTGGCATCGGTGATCGAAGGAGCCGTCCCGGCGCACTATCGCCATGGTCGTATCCATTGCGCTACGCGAACGTTTCAAGCACTTCGGATTGCCGTTAATCAAGAGCTGGAATGTCTCGAATCGTCACTGCGCGACGCAGTGGAGATCTTGGCTCCAGGCGGTCGCCTGTGTGTCATTTCGTTCCATTCACTCGAGGACCGAATTGTGAAGCAAACGTTCCGTTCCCTGTCCCTGGGCATCAATGCGCCGATCACAATCCTCACGAAGAAGCCGCAGCTCCCACGGGAGGATGAGATTCGTGAGCATCCTCGGTCACGCAGTGCCAAGTTGCGTGTCGTTCAACGCCGAGAGAGGGGGGGCCATTCATGAAAATGTTGACGATCCTTGCCGGCTTGATTCTGGTCTTTGTGTTTGTCTGGGAACGAGTTGATACCGTTCGCGTCGGTTATCAAATAGAACGATCGAAGGCTCAGAAGCTTTTGTTGGAGCGGGAACGTGATCAACTCCAAGTGCGGTTTTCCTCACTCACGGCACCTGAGCGAATCGCGAAGATGGCGATGGAACGTCTGGGTATGGTCCAGCCTCAACAGGGACAAGTGGTGACGGTGCGTGTCAGGCCAGAGGGAGTACCGGTGCCTCCTCCTGTACCGAATGAGGTCCGAGTCGCAAAGAACGATTCGCCGAAGAGGTTAAGCGAGTAATTATGGGCCCTTCTCGCCCGAGGCGTTATCTAGTGCTGATCCTGCTGCTTTGTGGATTCGGCCTCATTCTGTTTCGTTTGGTGACGTTGCAAGTGTTGCAGGCGGCGGAACTGACGGCGAAAGCCGACCGACAACACCAAAAGAGTGTGACGTTCGAGGGTGCGAGAGGTGCCATCACGGACCGGCATGGCAAAGTTTTGGCTATGAACATGGAAGTGCCGTCGATCTTTGGCGTGCCCACGGCTCTTGAGAATCCGTTGCGCGTTGCTCGCCATCTTGCCCCCGTCCTCCACATCCGAAGCGACGAGATCGAGAAGAAACTGCGTCAGGATCGAAGTTTCGTCTGGGTGGCGCGCAAGGTCTTGCCGGAACAGGGGCGCCAGTTAGAGCAAATGTCTCTGGAAGGGATCGGCGTAGTGATGGAAGGGCGGCGGTTCTACCCCAAGGGGCCCTTCCTCTCTCATGTGCTTGGATTTGCTGGGATAGACGGCGAGGGACTCGAAGGACTAGAGCGGCGCTATGAGCCGCACCTCCACGGCGAGAAGCGGATCACAATCCTTCAACGTGACGCCTTGGGTCGAACCGTCTTCCCGAAGGGTTTGGCGGAGCAACCCCCCGCTCCTGGCCATGCCCTCACACTGACCATCGACGAAGTGGTTCAATATATAGCGGAGAAGGAATTGGAAGAGGCGGTCAACCATGCTCATGCCAAGGCTGGCACCATTATTGTACTTGATCCCCAGTCGGGAGCGATTCTGGCGATGGCCGTCAGTCCGCGGTTCGACCCGAACGCGGTTGCTGCGTTGACGCCCGACCGTTGGCGCAATCGAGCTCTGACGGATACGTATGAGCCGGGATCGACGATGAAAGTAGTTGTCGCGGCAGCCGCGCTGGAAGAGCACCTCATGACTCCAGGGACGATGGTTTTCGGTGAAAACGGTCGGATGTTGGTTGCGAATACCACGATTCACGACCATGAAAAACTGGGTTGGATGACGTTTGCGCAGATGATTCAGAAGTCGAGCAACATCGGTGCGGCAAAAACCGGCATGATCCTGGGAGAACACCGCCTCTACCGTTACCTCCAGGGGTTCGGATTCGGTCAGAAGACGGACATCGATCTGCCAGGCGAGGTCAGCGGACTATTGAAGGCTCCCAAAGAATGGGGGCGGCGCTCACTCGCCTCGATTTCAATGGGGCAGGAGATCGGCGTCACGCCCATTCAAATGCTAACCGCGGCGGCTACTCTCGCCAACGGCGGCGTCATGATGAAGCCGTATCTGGTTTCCGAGGTGCGCGATCAAAAAGGCCATTTACTGAAAGAATTTCTGCCCCAAGTGAAACGGCGGGTTGTCTCTCCTGAAACGGCGCGGACGATGACCACCATTCTGGAAGGAGTCGTGACGAACGGGACTGGCGCGAAGGCGGCCATTCCTGGATATCGAGTCGCGGGGAAAACCGGCACGGCCCAAAAGATCGATTCGAGGTCGGGAACCTATTCAGCCACGCAATTTGTCGGGTCGTTTGTCGGCTATGTCCCGGCGGACGCGCCACGATTGGCGATGATCATCGTGATCGACGAACCGCAGGGAGAAGCTTGGGGCGGCACAATCGCTGCACCGGTCTTTCGACGGGTCGGCGAGCAAGTGCTGAATTATCTGGGCGTGTCCCCGAACGACCAGGTCAAGGTCGCCATGGCGGAGCAGGGGCGGTAGAGACACGATGACGGTCGCTCAGCTGCTGGCTTTGGTGCGTGGGCAAGTTGAGGTGCTGGAGCAGCGAGGGAATCTCGATCTGACCGTGACGAGCATGACGGACGATTCACGGATGGTGTCGAAGGGAAGTCTCTTTGTGGCGGTCAAAGGTGAACGGGTGGACGGGCATGACTTTGTAGAAAACGCAAGACAAGCCGGCGCCGCTGCCGTGGTGGCTCAGCGATCCGTTGATACCGGCCCGCTTCCGTATATACGAGTCTCAGACTCCCGGAAAGCGCTCGGATGGCTGGGTAGCCGATTCCATGGTGATCCGTCCGCTGGGCTCACAATGGTGGGTATCACGGGCACGAATGGCAAGACGACAACCACCTATCTCTGCAAAGCTCTGTTGGAAGGGATCGGCCGACGTGTGGGGTTGATCGGAACCGTGGCCTATCAAATCGGGAGCGAAACGATTCCGGCTTCCCACACGACGCCGGGTGCGCTGGAACTCCAGCAATTGCTGGCGAAGATGGTGGAGAGTGGACTCAACGCGGCGGTCATGGAAGTGTCCTCCCATGCCTTGGCGCTCGATCGGACGGTCGGTTGTGAATACGACGTCGCGGTGTTCACGAACCTGACGCAAGATCATCTCGATTTCCATTCTGATATGGAGGACTACTTCCAGGCAAAGCTACAGCTCTTC
Organism: Nitrospiraceae bacterium; assembly: GCA_035623075.1. Taxonomy (NCBI): domain Bacteria; kingdom Pseudomonadati; phylum Nitrospirota; class Nitrospiria; order Nitrospirales; family Nitrospiraceae; species Nitrospiraceae bacterium. The sequence continues at coordinate 14,145 of DASPUC010000003.1, forward strand.
ATCGAGCTCGCCGGCGGACGCAAGACCGGAAAGCGGGCGATCATCAATCTCGATGCTCCTTACGGTGCACGGGTCCGCGCCGCCTGTCCCGTTCCGGTGTGGGGCTATGCTCTCTCCAGTCAAGCGGACTTGATAGCCGAAAGAGTGTGCCTGTCGCCGAACGGCACAACGTTCACGGCTGCAACCCCGGCGGGATCGTTCCTCGTCGAGAGTCGTTTGGTCGGCGAGCACAACGTCTACAACTTGCTTGGTGCCATTGGTGTGGCGCTGCATGCCGGCGCGACACCGGGACAAGTGCAGGAGGCTGCAGCCGGGGTGACAAACGTACCCGGCCGATTTGAACGTGTGACTGCCGGCCAGGACTTCACCGTCGTTGTGGACTATGCGCACACTCCAGATGCGTTGGTCAGATTGCTGACGGCCGCGCAGGCCGTGAAGACCCATCGCATCATCACCGTCTTCGGCTGCGGCGGGGATCGCGATCGCGGCAAACGCCCCAAGATGGGCCGAGCTGCCGTAGAACAGAGCGATGTCGTCGTGCTGACATCTGACAACCCTCGTACGGAGGACCCGATGGCCATTCTCCGCGAGGTGGAAGTCGGTGTCCGTGAGGCGCTGCAGCGCCGGCCGCAGGTAGCCTATCGCATGATCCCGGACCGGCGTGAGGCCATCGGTTCGGCCATCAGCGAAGCCCGATCCGGCGACATGGTGCTCATTGCTGGCAAAGGGCACGAAGATTACCAGATTATCGGCACGAAGAAGTTTCATTTCGACGATCGGGAGGTCGCGCGAGAGGCCATTCAACGTCTGAGGCCCTGCGCGTGAACGCCTCTTTAGCGGTTGCGGTAGAACAAGGACGTAGCGGCATGGCGTTGTTCACGCTCGAAGAGTTGCGCGAAGTGATCAGCGTGAAAGTCCTGACAGGCCTGGATGTGACTCAGGACAAATGCCGGATCGATCACATCAGTACGGATTCACGTGCAATTCGTCCCGGGGATCTCTTCGTCGCACTCAAGGGCGAACGATTCGATGGCCATCAGTTCGTTCCTGCCGTATTGGCCGGTGGAGCAGCCGGCGCGATCGTGCACGACCAATATCGGCTGCCGGAAGGAGTCGCCGGGGGCAAGGCCACTCAGGGATGTGCCACCCCGTTTCTTTTGGGCGTGCGAGACACGTTGTTTGCCTATCAACAATTGGCCACTCACCATCGAAGCCGGTTCGACATCCCGGTCGTTGCGGTTACCGGCAGTAATGGCAAAACGACCACCAAGGACATGGTCGCGAGCGTGTTGGCGCAGCGATGGAACGTCCTGAAGACCGAGCGCAACTTCAATAATCGGATCGGAGTCCCTGCCACGATTCTTCGGATCACCTCCCGCCACGAGGCAGCGGTGATCGAGATGGGAGTCGACCAAAAGGGCCAGACGACCAGGCTCTGCGAGATCGTACGGCCGACAATCGGCCTCATTACCAACATCGGCCCCGATCATCTCGAATTCTTCGGCAGCATGGAAGGATCCGCTCAGGCCAAGGCCGAGCTCCTGGATTTTCTTCCGGCAGACGGCGCCGCCATTCTAAATGCGGACGACGTCTATTTCGACTATCTGGCTGCGCGTGCCCGCTGTCGTGTTGTGTCCTTTGGGTTTGCCGGCAAGGCGGACGTTCGTGCCGTCCACGTGAAGACGGATGTGCGCCACGGCACCATGTTCCGGCTCCTGTTGCCCGGGAAAGTGCGCCATATCATCGTGCGGATGAAGGTGCACGGAACACACAACGTCACCAATGCTCTGGCTGCCGCGGCTGTCGGTGTGGTGTTGAACCTGCCCGGCGCGGTGATCGCACAGGGATTGGCGCGTTTTCGTCCTGCGGAAATGCGGTCGCAGGTGGTGGCACATCAGGGCGTCCACATTATCAACGATTGCTACAACGCCAACCCTGCCTCGATGCAGGCCGCCATTCAGTTGCTGGCCCAGTGGAGCCCGGCCCGCGAACGCATCGCAGTCTTGGGAGATATGTTGGAGCTCGGGATGGAGACACAACGGCTGCATCGGGATGTGGGACGCTTTCTTGCGACGCACAATATCTCACGACTCATCGTGGCCGGATCGCTCGGTCGCGAAATCGCCGAAGGCGCCCGTCAAGGAGGGATGGCTTCGACCAGGATTGCTGAAACGGTTGATGCTGTCGCAGCGGCGGATCTTCTGAAGACGATCGTACAACAAGGCGATGTTGTGCTGGTGAAGGCCTCGCGTGGCATGAAGATGGAACAGGTGGTTCAGACCGTCATGGGGATGAGGGCGATTGCGAAGCAGGCATCGTAACAAACAAAGATTCCACTGCAGGGGCTGAGATCGCTGGAACGGACCCCGTGTAGGGAAAGCACAGACTGAATGCTCTTTAACTGGTTGTATCCGCTCCATACTGAATTTTCGTTCTTGAATGTCTTTCGATACCAGAGCTTCCGCATCATCTATGCGGCGGTAACGGCGTTCTTGATCGCGTTTGTGCTCGCCCCTTGGCTGATCCGCAAGCTCCAAGACATCAAGCTGGGGCAGCAGGTGCGTGATGACGGTCCCCAGCGGCATCTGGCCAAGAGCGGGACGCCCACCATGGGCGGGATTCTCATCATTTTTGCCGTGGTCCTCTCGACGCTCTTATGGGCGGACCTTACGAACAGCTATGTATGGTTGGTCATTCTGGCGACCTTGGGGTTCGGGGCGATTGGGTTTGCGGACGATTACCTCAAATTCGTCAAGGCCCGGTCGAAAGGGTTGACAGCCGCGCAGAAGTTTTCCGCCCAAGTCGCTGTCGCCGCGGTCATTGCGTTGGTGCTCTATTTTCTTCCGAGCTATACGACCAAACTCAGCGTGCCGTTCTTTAAGAACATCATGCCCGACCTGGGTCGGTTCTACATCGTCTTCGCCATCCTCGTCATCGTCAGCAGCTCGAACGCGGTCAATCTGACTGATGGGCTCGATGGATTGGCTGTTGGGCCAGTCATGATTGCGGCGCTGGCTTATACGATCGTCGCCTATGTAGTGGGCAATCGTCTCATGTCAGATTATCTCCTGATTCCACATATTGAAGGCGCCGGCGAAATCGCGGTCTTCACAGCGTCGATTCTCGGAGCCAGTCTCGGATTTCTCTGGTTCAACGCCTATCCTGCCTCGGTGTTCATGGGCGACGTCGGATCTCTGCCTCTTGGCGCCGCAATCGGCACCGCGGCGGTTATCAGCAAGCACGAATTGCTGTTATTGATGGTCGGGGGTGTGTTCGTCATCGAAGCGGTATCGGTGATCTTTCAAGTGTTGTCGTTCAAATCGAGAGGCAAGCGGATCTTTCTCATGGCGCCGATCCATCACCATTTCGAGATGAAGGGATGGGAAGAGCCGAAAGTGGTGGTGCGGCTCTGGATCATCGCCATCTTGTTGGCGTTGCTGAGTCTCAGCACGTTGAAGTTGCGGTGATGGGATGATGGGAGTTGAGACGGTGGAACTTGCCGGTGCTCATGTCACGGTCGTCGGCCTTGCGAGAAGCGGCGTCGCGGCCTGTCGCTTGCTCCAGACCGTCGGAGCTCGGGTGACGGTGGCCGATCGGAAAGAACGGGGCGAACTTGCGAACATTCTCGGGAGCATCGACACGGGCCGAGTCGGTATCAGAGTCGGTTCGGGGTATGAAGCGTCGCTCGATGACGCGGATTTGGTGGTGATCAGCCCGGGGGTGCCGTATCGAATGGACGCGCTCGAACGCGTGCGCCGACGAGGCGTGAAGGTCATCAGCGAATTGGAGTTGGCGTCGCAATTTCTGCGGAACCCGATTGTTGCGGTGACCGGCACGAACGGCAAAAGCACGACGGTGACGCTGATCGGTCACTTCCTGGCTAAGAGCGGAAAATCGGCGTTCGTTGGCGGAAATTTGGGAACGGCCCTGAGTGAGGCGGCCGCAGCGGCACTGCAGGCATCGCAAGCCGGTCGGCCGAGCCCGTATGAATATTTTGTCGTCGAAGTCTCCAGTTTTCAGCTCGAAACGATCGAGCGGTTCCATCCCTGGATCGCGGCCTGCCTCAATATCACCGTCGACCATCAGGATCGCTATGCTTCGCTGGACGAATACGCCGCGGCGAAGCGACGTATCTTCGAAAACCAGACGGCGAGCGACTATGCGCTGGTGAATCTGGATGATGCCCGAGTAGCGGCGTTTGGAAGCAGCATCAAAGCCAAGCGGCTGGGGTTCACGCGGACTCAATCCATCGGCTCGGGTTGGGACGGAGGCACGTTTCTCGATGGCGATCAAATCGTGACGACGGTGACCGGTACGCGACAAGAAATTTGTCGGCGCGGAGAGATCCGCCTCATCGGCAACCATAATATCGAAAACGTCATGGCAGCCGTCACCTATGCGGTGTTGTGCGGCTGCTCCTTGCAGGCCATACGTGACGTGCTTGCAACTTTCCCGGGTCTTGAGCATGCGTTGGAAGTCGTCCGGGAGCGTCGTGGCGTCAGATTTGTCAATGACTCCAAAGGAACGAATGTCGATGCAACGTTGAAAGCTCTGGAAAGCATTGATCAACCGATCTGGTTGATCGCTGGTGGACGGGATAAGGGGGGAGATTTTTCGCGGCTCGCCCAGGTTCTTAAACGGTACGCGAAGCGCGTCATTCTGATCGGTGAGGCTGCCTCGCTGATGCGGACGGCATGGAACGGACTCGTTGAGATGCGCGACGCCGCGACATTACGGGAAGCCGTTGAGCTCGCGGCGCGGGAAGCCTCGCCCGGGGAAGTCGTCTTGCTGTCGCCGGCCTGCGCCAGCTTCGACATGTTCGCGGACTATCAAGACCGAGGTCGGCAATTTAAGGCCTGTGTGAACGCCTTGGCCGCATGATCTCGGATCGTATGGGAGGGATTGTTCTGAGCCATGGCACAGCGATCAGCGGGAACGTTGTCACTTCCGTGGCCGACGGCCAGCCAGCGTCCTACCAAGCAGCGAGTGGCAATGGACCATACCCTGCTGATGGTAACCGTCACGTTGGCGTTGATCGGCCTGGTCATGGTGTTCAGCGCAAGCGCGATTGTTGCAGGGAATCGGTTTCACGATTCGGGTTTTTTTCTCAAGCGGCAGGTGGCATGGCTCGCGTTCGGATTTCTGCTCCTGCACCTGACCTCACGGATCGATTACACGCTATGGAAAAAACTGTCGGTTCCAATCCTCGGTTGCATGGTGGTTCTGTTGGTCATGGTGTTGGTTCCGTCACTTGGCGTCGCAGCAAAGGGTGCCCGCCGTTGGCTGCGAGCGGGACTGATTTCGATTCAGCCTGCCGAACTGGCAAAGCTGGTCGGAGTGATCTATCTCGCGGCCTATCTCACGAAGAAAGAGGGGAAAATCAAATTCTTTCAAAGCGGACTGCTGCCGGCACTGATGGTAATCGGGGTGCTGAGTGGACTGATCCTCCTCGAACCGGATCTGGGCACTGTCGTCGTGATCGGATTCGTTACCGTGGGCCTGTGTTTTTTGGCCGGAGCCAAGATCTCGCATCTGCTCGGATTGGCACTCTGTGCCATCCCGGTGGTGTTGGTCCTCGTTCTGGGATCTGGGTATCGGCGTCAGCGACTCATGACGTTCCTGGCTCCTTGGAAGGATGCCTCGGATACCGGATTTCAGATCACCCAGTCGTTCTTAGCCTTCGGCAGCGGAGGTCCGTTCGGTGTGGGGCTGGGAGAGGGCAAACAAAAACTCTTCTTCTTGCCAGAGGCCCACACGGATTTTGTGCTGGCCCTTATCGGCGAAGAGCTGGGGTTGGCCGGGACCGCGACGGTCATTCTCTTGTTTGCCGTTTTTGTGTGGCGCGGATTTCAGATTGCGGCGCGCGCGCGCGCGCCGTTCGGGCGGTATCTGGGCATGGGAATTACACTCTTGATCGGCATGCAAGCGCTGGTCAATGCCGCGGTGGTGACCGGGCTGTTACCGACAAAAGGATTGACCCTTCCCTTCGTCAGTTACGGGGGATCGTCGTTGGTGGTCAGTCTTCTCGGAGTCGGAGTCTTGCTCAGTATTTCCCGCGATCGACATGGAGGCGGGCAACGAGGCGGACGTGGTGAGTCGGATCACCGATGATGATCGTCATTGCAGCGGGAGGAACCGGCGGCCATCTCTATCCGGCGGTTGCGCTGGCCCGCGCGTTTCAGCAGAGGAACGCAGCCACCAGAATTGTGTTCGTCGGCACGGCACGCGGGTTGGAGTCGAAGGTGCTCGCGCACGAAGGATTCGAGCTGCTGCCCATCAGCGCGAAGCCGGTGATGGGGAAGGGCATGCTCGAGGCGGTGCGGGGTCTGCTCTCGTTGCCGGCCAGCCTGTGGCAGTGTCTGAAAATACTGAAAACGCGGCGCGCCGATCTTGTGATCGGGGTCGGGGGCTATACCAGTCCTATGATGGTCCTCGCTGCGGCGCTCACCGGCATTGCGCGGGTGATTCTCGAACCCAATGCCTATCCCGGCATGGCCAACAAGGCGGTCGGGTCCTTCGCCCAGTTGGTATTTCTTTCGTTCGAATCTGCGGCGGCGCCGTTCGATCGACGGAAAGTTCGCGTCGTGGGTACGCCGATTCGCAAGGAATTTGTGGAGCAGTCGTCGCAAAAAGATACCGTCGCTCCAGCGACCGGTCAGCGCCGGGTGCTGATTTTCGGAGGTAGTCAAGGGGCACGGGCAATCAACAGCGCCGTTGTCGAAGGGTTGCCAGATTTGATGAAACGCCACCCACAGCTGTCAGTCATTCACCAAACCGGTGACGCCGATTACGGTCGCGTCACCGACGCCTATCGTCGCGCGGGAATCTCTGCGCAGGTGACCCCGTTCCTGTACGACATGCCGTCGGTTTTGCGATCGGTTGATTTAGTGGTAGCGAGAGCCGGCGCCATGACCGTCGCAGAGCTGACCGCTTGTGGGAAGCCCGCCGTGCTAATCCCGCTGCCCCAGGCGATCTATGACCACCAGATGCACAACGCGAAAGTCATGGAGGCGGCCGGTGCCGCTGTCGTCCTACCTCAAGCGGAATTGACCGGCGTTCGGTTGGCTGGCGCTGTCACACAAATTCTCGATGATCCGGATCGACTGCGAACAATGAGCGATCGTAGTCGGGGCATGAGGCGAATTGACGCGGCCGATGCAATCGTCCGTGAATGCTACGCACTCGTAGGAGACCACCATGATGGCCACCAGTCTGTTGGAGCAACGAGCGTCTAATGGGATTGGGCAGCGCGAGACCGAGTCACGTTCGTCGTCGGTCTTGGGAGGGGTAAAACGAGTGTCGATGTTTCGCAAGACACAGCACATTCACCTGGTCGGGATTGGCGGAGCCGGCATGAGCGGCATTGCCGAAGTGTTGCTGACCCTTGGTTACAAGGTCACCGGTTCCGATCTCCAAGCATCCGATACAACCAGACGGATCGAAGAGCTCGGTGGCCGCGTCTTCATCGGTCATCAGGAATCAAACGTGGGTGAAGCCCAGGTCGTTGTGATCTCGTCAGCCGTGTCTGCGCAGAACCCGGAGGTCACGGTTGCCAAGGCCAAACAAATTCCGGTCATCCCCCGGGCCGAGATGTTGGCGGAACTCATGCGGCTCAAGTTTGGTGTGGCCATTGCCGGTGCACATGGCAAAACGACGACGACCTCGATGGCCGCCAATGTACTCGCTCAAGGCGGGTTAGACCCGACCATGGTCATCGGCGGGAAAGTCAACGCGCTCGGCAGTCATGCCCGGCTCGGTCGCGGTGATGTGCTGGTCGCGGAAGCCGACGAAAGCGACGGCTCGTTTCTTCGACTGTCTCCCACGATCGTTGCGGTGACGAATCTCGATCGCGAGCATCTCGACCACTATGGAAGCATGGAGCGGATCAACGAAAGTTTTCTCGAGTTCATTAACAAGGTCCCCTTTTATGGATTGGCCGTAGTCTGCTCGGACGATGAACGGCTCCGCGGGCTCTTCCCCTGCATCGTGAAGCGCTACCAAACCTACGGACTTCAGGAGCGCGAAGGAGGAGGACCGGATTTCAAGGCGACCGATATTAGTTTGAAGCAATGGGGTGCGGAGTTCCGCGCTCACTTCCGGGGGCGCAACCTCGGTCCGTTTCGCCTATCTGTACCAGGAATCCACAACGTCTCGAACGCTCTTGCCGCCATCGCGATCGGCGTGGAATTGGACGTGCCGGTGGATCTGATCCGCAAGGCCTTGGCCGCATTCACCGGTGTGGAGCGACGATTCCATCTTCGGGGAGAAGCGGGAGGGATCATGGTGGTGGATGACTACGGTCACCATCCGACGGAAATCAAAGCCACCTTGGCTGCGGCGAAACAGGGATGGGAGGACCGTCGGCTGGTGGTGCTCTTTCAGCCGCACCGGTATTCGCGTTCGCGAGATTGTGCCGAAGAATTCGCCCATGCCTTCGATCAGGCGGATCTGCTCTTCATGACCGAGATTTATGCCGCGGGAGAACAGCCCATTCCCGGCGTCTCGGGAGCCAAGCTGGCCGAATCGGTCCGCGCCGCCGGTCATCCTGGCGTGGCGTTCGTGGCGCAGAAGGAAACCCTGCCCGATCACGTGTTGCCGCAATTGAAGCCGGGAGACCTCGTGATCACATTGGGAGCGGGAGACATTTGGAAGGCGGGCACAGGACTGCTGTCACGGTTGGCTCCTTCGTCATGATGCAATGAACGCAGAGGATCGTCGTCATGCATCGAAATCCGTTGGATCGAAAATCGAGAAAAAGGATCTGCAAGCGGCCGTTTCAGGTCTCAAAGGCTCTGTGTCGTTTCATGCGTCGCTACGCGACTATACGTCGTTCAAGATCGGCGGACCGGCGGACGTCTTGGTCGAGCCGGTGGACGTCGACGATGTCTGCCGGCTGGTTCGCCAGGCGAGTGCGAGAAACATTCCATGGTTTGTGCTCGGGGGGACGAATCTCCTCGTGCGGGACGGAGGGATTCGCGGGATCGTCGTCAGTTTGGCCGAGCTGCGTGCGATCAAGGAGGAACCGGAGTCGGTGTTGTATGCCGAAGGAGGCGTCGGGATGCCGACTCTGATCGGGCATGCGATTCGGCGGTCTCTCGCAGGGTTGGAATGGGCTGCCGGAATCCCGGGAACTGTGGCCGGCTGTGTGGTGATGAATGCCGGAACTAGATTGGGAGAAATGAAAGATTCAGTCAAAGGGGTGCGGCTGGTGAATTCGAAAGGCACGATCATCGATCTGCCCGTCTCGAAGATTCCGTTTAGTTACCGGCGAGCGACGCTGCCACGCGGTATCGTCGTGGGGGTCTGGTTGCAATTGAAACAAGGTGTGCGGGCAGAGATCGAGCGGGTCGTGAAGGATTACCTCCACTATAGACGGGATACGCAGCCGCTCGCGATGCCGAGCGCCGGCTGTGTGTTCAAGAATCCTCCAAAGGATTCCGCCGGCCGGCTCATCGAGTCCGTCGGTCTGAAAGGCGCGCGTATTGGAGACGTCGAAGTGTCGACCAAGCATGCGAACTTCATGGTCAATCGAGGAGAGGCGCGCGCTCGGGATGTGCTCGACCTCATTGGAAAAGTCAAACGCGCCGTGAAGCGACAAGCTGGAGTGTCGTTGGAGCTAGAACTCAAGATCGTCGGAGAGGCGTAGGTCGCATGACATCGGATCGTCCCTTACTCACGCGCGCGCGGATCGGAGTCCTCATGGGCGGACAGTCTCCCGAACGGGAGGTCTCGCTCCGTACGGGGACCGCGGTGCATCGGTCGTTGTCTCGGCGAGGCTATGACGCGGTCGCGATCGATGTCGGTCCGACGCTCTATCGTGATCTGCAGGAGCAGAAAATCGAAATCGCGTTTGTGTCCCTCCACGGGCCCGGCGGAGAAGACGGCGTCGTCCAAGGATTTCTAGAAACGGTGGGTATTCCGTACACGGGCTCTAGTCTTCAGGCGAACGCGCTCGGAATGGATAAGGTGACAACCAAGATGATCTTGGCAGCCTACAAGATTCCTGTTCCAGCCGGGACTGTCATTAAACGAGGTGAAAAGGTCTCGAGCGGGACCGCCCTGCGCTCGGCAAAATTGCGTTGGCCGGTCGTCGTGAAACCGGCGTCGCAGGGGTCGACGATCGGCGTGACGATCGTCCGGAAGCCGTCGCAATGGTCCGAGGCGCTGGAACTGGCACATCGATACGATCCTGAGGCGATGGTCGAAGCCTACATTCCCGGTCATGAGGTCACCGTATCATTGATCGGAAGCGGAGAAGGAGTGCCGACGGTCTTGCCCGCCGTTGAAATCGTGGCTCCGGAGGGCTTCTACGACTTTTCCGCCAAATATCAAAAGGGAAAAACTCAATATCTCTGCCCCGCTCCCTTATCGGCAGCGATCACCAAAGAGATTCGTGCGTTGGCCTTGAAGACGTATCAAGTCATGGGGTGCGACGGGGCCATCAGGGTCGATTTTCGGATCACGCCGCGCGGGCGCCCCTATGTTCTGGAAATCAACACGGTGCCGGGCATGACGGAAACCAGTTTGTTGCCTATGGCGGCGGCTCAAGCCGGCATTGACTATGACGAGTTGACAGAACGGATTCTGCAATCGGCATTGGTACGCGCAAAGGACCGCGCAGCGGTCCTGTCGAGAGGGTGATGCAATGATGTTGTGGTTGCGCAAAAGACCACGACGTGCACCGGGGCCCCGGCAGAATCGGTGGAAGGGACCGCGGGCGACCCTGGCCCTTCATCAGCGGCAGCAAGCGCATCGAGCCAGAAGATGGGCACGCTGGCGCTGTGTTCTGCTTGCCAGCGGATGGTTGGCCGGAGGTGTCGTGGTCGTATGGGGCATCATGGTGGCAGCGGGGAAGATCGCCCCAATCCTCCAGCGAGGCTTGGAGATTCGGGAAGTGCAGGTGACAGGAATACGACATATCGCAAAACAGGATGTACTGGATCGCCTTGCATTGAGTAAGGGCGTTGCGCTTCATCAGATCGGCGTGCCCTCTCTTATTGAACGACTTCGTGTTCACCCTTGGATCAAGGATGCAACGGTCGAACGGCTGCCACCTCACACGCTGGCCATTACTGTGCTCGAACGCCTACCGGCAGCGGTTCTTCGCACCGGCTCCAGCCATTTCCTCTGCGATGCGGAGGGCTTCGTGCTGAATCAGTTGGGCGTTCAGGACGATCCGTCATTCCCCTTGCTCATCGGGTTCGACACAAAGGCGTCGGGACAAGGAGATGGAAGGGTACGGCAAGCGATTCAATCTGGCGTGAATCTGGCGAAGCTGATTGCGATGGCGTTCGACGGACGTGTTGAGATCGACGCGACTCATTCGTCTGGTCTCGTTGCATCGACAAAAGGAGTCCGCTTTCAGTTCGGCAGTGAGGCGTTAAGCGATCAGTGGGAACGCTTTCGCAAGGTCAAATCCTCGCTCAAGCTCGTAGCACTCGATGGCAAGAAACGTGACATGAGCGAAGTGGATCTCCGATACGACAACCGCGTGATCGTGCGCGAAAGGGGGTGAGGGCTGTGCCCAAACGAGACCAAATTCTCGTCGGTCTTGACATCGGAACGACCAAAATCTTCGCGATCGTGTCCGAAGTCACCGAGGACGGGGCCCTCAACATCATCGGCGTGGGGTCGAGTCCGTCCCGCGGTCTGCGCAAGGGAGTGGTGGTGGACATCGAAAGCACCGTGGAATCGATCAAGAAAGCGGTCGAAGAAGCGGAGCTGATGGCGGCAGTCCAGATCAATTCTGTCTATACCGGCATTGCCGGAAGCCATATCTCAGCGGAGAACTGTAAAGGAGTCGTTGCGCTCAAGAAATCCGAGGTGACGCGTGACGATATCCAGCGTGCCGTGGAGAGTGCGCGGACTCTCGCGGTGGTTCCGCACGAGCGGCGCATCCTTCACGTCCTGCCGCGCGAGTTCATGGTGGACGGGCAGGAAGGTGTACGTGAACCGCTGGGGCTCTCGGGCAATCGTCTCGAGGTGAACGTTCACGTCATCACCGGAGCCGTCACGTCGGCGCAAAACATCATCAAGAGCGTCAATCGCGCCGGGCTCGATGTCGTCGACATTGTGCTGCAGCCCTTGGCCTCGAGCGAGGCGGTTCTGGGTCAAGAAGAACGAGACCTCGGTGTCGCGATGGTCGATCTTGGCGGAGGAACCACGGACCTGGCCATTTTCCTGGAGGGCAGCATCCGTCACTCCGCGGTTCTGCCGATCGGAGGGCAGAATCTCACGAAGGATCTGGCGATCGGGTTGCTGACCTCTCAAACAGAGGCGGAGAAGATCAAGATTCACCATGGTGTTGCGCGAACGGAACTCGTGCAGGCCCACCAGAGCGTTGAGGTGCCGTCGGTCGGCGACCGCCCGCCCCGAACTTTCTCGCGGCGGGATATCGCAGAAATTCTGGAACCTCGCGTCGAAGAAATGTTCGAGCTCGTTCGAAGAGAAATCGCCCGTGCCGGCTATGAAGGCATTTTAGGAGCCGGCGTCGTCATTACCGGCGGTACCTCCCTTTTGGAAGGAATGCCCGATGCCGCCGAACATGTGCTGAATTTGCCGGCTCGACGAGGGGTCCCGACCGGTGTCGGCGGATTACGCGACATTGTCAGCAATCCCATGCATGCAACCGGTGTGGGACTGTTGCTTCACGCGTGGCGTCACATGGATGAACTGGCGACTGCCGGTCTTCGCAACGGACGACCGTTTGCCAAGGTGTTTGATCGGATGAAGTCCTGGATGTTCGAATTCTTTTAACCTTCGTGTGCGGCAGGGCGCCGCGCACGAGCCACGTAAGGGAGGTGTCACGATGTTCTCATTTCAGGAAGATCTCGCGTCGCCCGTGAAAATCAAGGTGATTGGTGTCGGCGGTGCCGGATGCAACGCAGTCAACACCATGATCGGGGCGGGGTTGGCGCGAGTCGATTTCATCGCGGCCAACACCGACGTACAGGCTTTGGATCGATCACGGGCGGCCTATAAAGTTCAGCTTGGGCCGGAGCGCACGAGAGGACTGGGTGCCGGAGCCAAGCCTGAAGTTGGAAAGGATTCTGCGCTCGAGAGCAAAGATCACATTCGCGAGTGCTTGGAGGGTTCCGACATGGTCTTTGTCACGGCAGGAATGGGTGGCGGGACCGGTACCGGGGCGGCTCCGATCGTGGCAAGCATTGCGCGCGAGTTAGGCATTCTGACGGTCGGCGTCGTCACGAAACCCTTCCAATACGAAGGGCACCGCCGTGCGGCCTACGCGGAGGAGGGGATCCGCGATTTACGGCGGCATGTCGATACCTTGCTCGTCATTCCCAATCAACGATTGCTGGGCATCGTCGATAAGGCGACGCCGCTGCTCGAAGCCTTCAAAGTGGCGGACGACGTGCTGCGACAGGCTATTCAGGGGATCGCCGATGTCATAACCACAACCGGCCACGTGAACGTGGACTTCGCAGACGTGAGGACGGTCATGTCGCACACGGGCCGAGCTGTAATGGGAATGGGTGTTTCGCGAGGGACCAACCGGGCGATCGAGGCGGCCCAGAAAGCCATCTGCAGTCCATTGCTCGAGGAAGGAAGTGTGGAGGGCGCTCGCGGGGTGTTGCTGAACATCACCGGTGGTCCGAACATGTCGTTGCATGAGATTGAAGAAGCCGCGTCGATTATTCAGCAGACGGCGGATCCCGAAGCCAATATTATCGTCGGTCAGGTGATCAACCCCGACATGGGTGACGATCTGGTGGTCACCGTGATCGCGACTGGCTTCGAGCGGGACGACCAACCGGTTGCCTCGTCAGCGGATCGGCTCTCGGCAGCCCGTAGCCCGAGGACAAATCAACAGGTCCTCGCCGGGGTCGGCGCCACGATGGGCGAGCGGTCGCATAAGGATCTCGACCGTCCCGCGTTCCTGCGACGAACGAGTGATACGAGAGAGACCATGGACCGTATCACGACTGTGCAGGAAGACGAGTGGGATGTTCCCACATTCTTGCGCAAGCAAGCAGACTGATCGCCTCTGTAGGACAGAACGACGAAAGACTGAGGAGACCAAATATGCAGGCACCGGTCATCACGGTTCCAGCGTTTGCCACGTCGAGAAGCGGTGTCCAACACTTTTTCGGGACACGTCTCCATGCCGGAACGCTCGCCCTTGATATCGGCGTGCCGGCCAGAGGACATGATCCGAAAAGACGAGGATGGATGCTCTCGGTCAGGCAAGTGCACGGAACCGAGGCCCTCGTTGTGGATCGACCGATCCGCGATTCCGACCGGTTCGAGGGTGAGTGGGATGCCTTGGTAACAGATCAGCCGGGAATCACGGTGACGGTTCGCACGGCCGATTGTGTGCCGGTTCTCGTCTATGACCCGCGCCGTCGAGTGGTGGCAGCTATCCACGCGGGTTGGCGCGGTGCCGTTGCCGACATTGTTCCCAAGACGCTCGCGCTCATGCACTCACGGTTTGGATCCCATGCGAGGGATCTGCGGGTGAGTATCGGTCCGTCGGCCGGCTCCTGTTGCTACGAGGTTGATGGGCCCGTGTTGCATCAGTTGCGGGCGGGCTTTGAGGAGTGGCCCAGCGTGGTGCGTGGATGTGATGGTGACAGGGCACGCCTCGACTTGAGGGGCCTCATCCGCCGACAAGTAGAACGGCATGGGGTCAGCACGACACATGTGTCGGCCGTCAATCTCTGTACGATTTGCCACGACGACCTGTTTTACTCCTATCGACGTGAAGGGCGAGTGGTTGGGACCATGGTCAGTGGAATCGCACTCCTGTCACGCGAATAATAATGAGGGAGTGTCACCGACCTGCCAATTCCCCGGCACTTTGGGTACAATGTTTGCTGACAAGAACCGAGGTGCCGTTAAGGGATGGTCTGTATTTAGGACGGGATGGATGCAGAGCCAAGCCGTTCGATCGGCGACAATGTCCGGAACGTATGCGAACGGCTTCATCGAGCAGCCCTTGGGGCTGGACGTCGAGTCGACAGCGTTCGACTGGTGGCGGCCACGAAGTCCGTCTCAGTCGAGGCCATTCGACAAGGTCTCGCAGCGGGGTTGAACATCCTCGGTGAGAGCCGGCTGCAAGAAGCACTTCCGAAAATCGAAGCGCTACGAGGAGAGTCGGTTCACTGGCATTTCATCGGTCGACTCCAACGGCGGAAAGTCCGGTCTGTGGTCGGCCTATTCGACCTGATTCATTCTGTCGATAGCCTCGAGTTGGCCCAGGAAATCGACCGGCGTGCGGAGCAGAGCGGTCATCGGCAAGCGGTATTGCTTGAGGTTAATATAGCGGACGAGGCAACGAAAGCCGGTTTTCGGCCCGACGAACTCATCGCGCTTCTCCCGGAGCTGAGCCGGTTGTCTCATATGGTAGTGAAAGGGTTGATGACGATTCCTCCTCCAACGATGGATGCCGAGGGAGCCCGTCCGTATTTTCGACGGCTAAGGGAAATGGCGCGGAGGCTGGGGCAGGGCGTACCAGGCTTGTCAATGGATGAACTGTCGATGGGCATGTCGAACGACTATGTCGTGGCCGTAGAAGAAGGGGCCACGCTCGTCCGGGTCGGCACCGCCATCTTCGGGACCAGGCGCGACTGACCTGATGATGAAGAAGAACATTGCGTTTATCGGCGGCGGGCAAATGGCTGAGGCGCTCATCGGCGGGCTCCTAGCTGGGCAGGTTTGTGTGCCAGAGTTGATTTGGGCCACCGATCCATTGCCGGACCGACGCGATCGATTGAAGAGTCAGTTTGCAATACGAGTCGGTGCAGATAACGGGGAGGCGGTTACCTGGGCCGATATCGCGCTGCTGGTAGTGAAACCGCAGGCCTTGCCCGGCGTTCTAAAGGAAACACGCAAGGCTCTTGGCAAACAGGTGGTCATCTCGATCGTGGCGGGCGCGACCATCGGTTCGATCGTGGAGCAGACAACTGCTTCGGCCAAGGTCATTCGCGCCATGCCGAACACACCGGTCGTGGTTCGGGAAGGTATGACTGCGCTTGCAAAGGGACCTGGTGTGTCCGAGGATGAGATGCGGATCACACGGGATATTTTCGAGTCGGTGGGGCGGGTGGTGCTGGTCGAAGAGCGATTGATGGATGCTGTGACAGGGTTGAGCGGTAGTGGTCCGGCCTACGTATTTCAGGCGATCGAAGCGCTTGCCGACGGTGGCGTGAAGATGGGACTGCCCCGCGCAACGGCGGAACTGTTGGCTGCCCAAACGGTTTTGGGTGCGGCGCGCCTGGTTCTTGAATCAGGAGAACATCCTGCGAAGTTGAAGGATCGAGTTGCTTCGCCGGGTGGAACGACGATCGCCGGACTTCACCAATTGGAGTCGGGCGGGTTACGTGCGACCTTGATCGCGGCGGTCGAAGCGGCCACGAAGCGATCGCAGGAATTGGGGCGCTAATGTTCGTGTTCGGTAATATGTTGCTGGCGGCAGCAACCATTGTAGACTATGTGCTGTGGCTCTATATGTGGATCATCATTGCGCGGGCGTTGATTTCATGGGTGAATCCGGATCCATGGAATCCGATCGTACAATTTCTCGAGCGTGTTACGGAACCGGTGCTCTCGCCGATTCGTCGATGGCTGGGTTGGCGGATGGGCGTCGATCTCTCACCCATTGTCGCAATCTTAGCGATCTGGTTTCTCCAAATTGTGGTCGTCCAAACGCTCAAAGATTTGGCAGTACGCCTGAACTGAACCGATCAAGGGGGATGTCATGAAGATCACGCCGCTCGATATCCAGCAGATGGTATTCAGATCCCGCTTCCGTGGTTATGACAAAGACGAAGTCAATCGATTCCTCGAGGAGTTGGCGCAAACGGTTGAGGAGTTGAACCGAGACAACGCAATCTCGCGGGAAAAGATTGTGTTTCTCGAACAACAATTGGCCGAACTGAAGCGGACCGAGGCGACGCTCTCCAATACCCTGGTCTCGGCGCAGTCGCTCGCGGAAGATGTGAAACGGACTGCGCACCGAGAAGCGGACCTCGTGATGAAGGAAGCGGAACTGAAAGCGGGAGAGTTGATCCGTCAAGCCAGAGCTCAGTTAACCGACACGCAACGGGATCTCTCCGCCCTTCAGAAACAGCGATTGCTGATGGTTGAACGGCTGCGTGCCACGCTTCGCACATTCGAACGAATGTTGGAAGTCGAAGAACACGAGGTGTATCAGGACGCGGCGACGGCTTCGGAAGACAAACTCGAAGGAGAGTCCAGCCCGGCGTTGTGACCAGCGCACGACCCAGTCCGTCATTCCCCCGGCGGAGAGGTGGCGGTCTCTCATTCACGTTCACGCGCTGTGGGATTCAGGCGTTGTTAGCGGATTCCACATCCCTCATCAGATGAAGACCAATCGGGCCATTGAAGCGGCATTGCGGTCGGCCGTTGATGACGGAGTCTTCCCCGGCGCTGTCTTAGCGGTTCGCCTTCGCGGAGAGGTGCAATGCCTGGTTGCGGCAGGGCAAATGGCCTCCTGCGAGTCGGACGCTCCCGTCGAGGTCACGACGGTATACGATCTTGCCTCGCTCACCAAGCCGTTGGCCACCACGACCGCGATTCTGCTTCTCATCCAAGAGGGACGGCTTGGGCTTCGTGATCAAGTGTGCCATGTCTTGACGGAATTGAAGGGATCGGCGATTGGGGAGGCGCTGGTGCAGGATTTGTTGAGCCACAGTTCCGGGTTGCCGGGTTGGAGACCAATTTATGAGAAGCTGGAGCAAGAAGGTGCTACCGCTCTCTCGCCGGATCAAGCGGAACGGACGAAAGAAAGAGTTGTACGACTGATCCGCGACGAGGCGCTCGTCTATGCCAATGGCGAGAAAAGTTTGTATAGCGACTTAGGATTCATGTTGTTGGGATTCATGGTTGAGCGGATCAGTCACACGATGCTCGACCAGTTTGCTTGGCAACAGTGTTTTCAGCCTCTTGGAGCGGAACCATTGCTCTTTTGCCCACTTCTGACCAGGAAGCCTGAGGGTTTGTCAAACCAGACGATCGTTCGAGCACAGATTGCTCCGACGGAGTTCGACACGTGGCGCAACAGGCAATTGCAGGGCGAAGTACACGATGAAAACGCAGCGGCTTTGGGGGGCGTGGCCGGGCATGCGGGTCTGTTCGGAACAGCCGAAGCTGTTCTGGCAGTTTCCGGAGCCTGGCTTGCGGCCTACCACCAGCGACCATCAATCCTGGCGACTCACCTGGTTACTCGGTTCACCACGCGAACGTCACATATCCGAAATTCCAGCTGGGCGCTGGGATGGGATACGCCTTCGATCCCGTCCTCGTCTGGGTCGTACTTTTCACCCACGGCGTTCGGTCATCTCGGCTATACAGGCACATCCTTGTGGATTGATCCAACCTGTGAGCTGGAAGTCGTGCTCTTATCCAACCGTGTCTATCCCACGAGGAAGAATGAGAAGATTCGTGAGTTTCGTCCGCTGATTCACGATCTGGTATATCGGGAATATGTTGCCGGAAGGTAGATCGGACTTACGAGCGGTCCTGATACTCGAGCCAAGATTCTTTTTCGGCGAGGTACTTGGTGCCTTTGAAGTTGGTACGGGTCCTCATTCGGCTGAACCCTAATCCCTGCAGCTTCTCTACCAGTTCCTTTACGGCCGCGCCAATCGTCGGGTGGGTACGCCCTTCGACGGTCAGAGCTTCATACATCACTTTGGCTGAATAGCCGGACGGCGTCCGATTGACCAGGATAGCACGATTAAAATAGCGCTCACTCGGATCGACTCCTTCGAGTTGGTGTTTTTCAACGAGACCTTCTTTTTTCAGCATGAGCGGAAGCGAACTCATCACGACCTCCTACGACATCAGACCATTGAGTTCAGTTGGCCCGATTATAGGAGTGTGTCCGGTTGGAGTGCAACACGTTGACAAGGTTCCAACCCCCTCTCTATCATCCACCTCGCTTCGGGGAATGTGGCCGACTTGCGTCGGACGAGCATGAATATTCCTAACAGCTTGACCATCCTCCGCATTCTCCTGATCCCTGTCTATATCGGGTTGTTGGTGTATGAGCAGTATGACCTGGCACTCGTTGTCCTCCTTCTTGCCGGAGTGACAGACGCGCTCGACGGCACCATTGCGCGGGTGACAAATCAACGGACGCGGTTGGGTTCGTTCTTGGATCCCCTTGCCGACAAGTTGTTGTTGACGTCTGGATTTCTCGCGCTGTCCGCGACTCATCTTATTCCGTTGTGGGTCACCATTGTTGTCGTGAGTCGGGATCTGATGCTGTTATTGGGCACGGCTGTGGCTCAGTTTACCGAGACACCCGTCGATATTACGCCGACCTTTTTAGGCAAAGGGACGACCTTCCTTCAGTTGACGTACGTGCTTCTCGTCATTTTTTTGAGCTCTCGACGGATCGATCTGTCCCTCATCGACCCTCTCCTGGCCGGGATGGTCGCATTCACGCTCCTCTCCGGGCTGCATTACCTCTATCGCGGATATCGGCATTCCAATACACAAAGCGCGTAGCTCTTCTTCGTTGAGCCGACGACCGGAATGACGATGGTGCGCGCAGATTGTGCATTTGTTTGACAGGTTTTGAGGTCACCAGTAGACTCGCTCAAGAGGTATTCCGCGCGGATTCACACAGGCCGGCGGCCCGGCCGTATCGAAAGACGAGAGTCTCCTATGGGTACATTTGCATACGTCGGGAGAAATCGGTCAGGTGCCGTCAAGAAAGGGGAATTGTCGGCCAAGACCCGCGATGAGGCGGTCGATCAGCTACGTAGACAAAATGTGGTCGTCACCAGCCTGGAACAAAAAACAGGAAAGGCCGGCGGTTTCAACGTCAATTCCCTTCTCGGTTCAGGATTGACTGATAAAGATCTAGTCGTGTTCACCCGGCAGTTCGGCACGATGATCAATGCGGGATTGCCGTTGGTGCAATGCTTGGAAATCCTATCGACACAATCTGAAAACAAATTGCTGCGCGAGACCGTCGGCGAGGTCAAAACTCAAGTTGAGGCCGGCTCGACCTTTTCAGATGCGCTTCGCAAATTTCCCAAAGTCTTTGATGATCTTTATGTCAACATGGTGCACGCCGGAGAAGTTGGCGGGCTGCTTGACACGATTTTGACGCGGCTGGCCAAGCACATTGAAAAAGCGATGAAGCTGAAGGGTCAGATCAAATCCGCCATGGTCTATCCGTCCGCCATCATCGGAGTTGCGGTCACGGTAATTTCTGTCCTCATGATCTGGGTCATCCCGATTTTCGCAAAAATGTTCAATGAGCTATCTGGCGGGAAAGTGGGACTGCCGGGCCCGACGCAACTTGTCATCGACGTCAGTAATATTTTCCAGTCGTATTGGTATGTGATGATTGGCGTCATTGTTGCGACCGTTTTCGCCATCAAAAAGTATCGCGCGACGCCCCAGGGCCGGATGAATATCGACAGACTGCTGCTCAAAATTCCCGTCGTCGGGGATTTAATTCGAAAAGCTTCGGTAGCCAAATTGACCCGCACGCTCGGCACGTTGATTTCCAGTGGCGTCCCGTTATTGGAAGGCCTCTTGATCTGCGCCAAAACCTCCGGCAACAAAGTGATTGAGGAGGTTCTGATCAATGCCCGTGTGAGTATCAGCGGTGGGAAAACCATCGCCGAGCCGTTGGCGAAAAGCGAAGTATTCCCCAAGATGGTGACGCACATGATCGCGGTGGGTGAGTCCACTGGCGCGCTCGATGCAATGTTAGGAAAGATCGCTGACTTCTATGAAGATGAAGTCGATCAAGCCGTGGCGTCTCTGACATCGTTGCTTGAACCGGTCATGATGGTCGTGTTGGGCGTTGTGATCGGCTTTATCGTCATTGCCATGTATCTCCCGATTTTCCAGATGGCGAACGCGATCGGCTAATACAGAGACGGTCAGGCTTCCCGCCAAGAAAGCCCGAGACGTGTCGCTTTTCGATCCAGGTACCTGCTCGTCAGTGAGGAAAGGCAGGTGCCGCTACCCTGCCAAAAGAAGTTCGTTTCAACTCCCGGTGAATTCGACGGTTGGTAGCAAGAGTCAGGTGCGATGAAAGACTTGCGCAATCGATTGCATTGGTTGATGGCCCTGCGAGTGGCCGTCGTCACCTTATTGTTGGGGTTCTCTCTTGCCTTCCAAGCATCGAACGGTGAGCGAGTCGAAACGTTCTACACTCTCATCATTGCCACCTACGCCCTTACAATCCCTTCCGCATTGTTACTTCGATCGGTTTCAACTCCGTTCGCGCTCACCACGTTCTTTTGGGCCCAGGTAGGAATCGATTTCGCACTCGAGACGTTGTTGGTAGCCAAGACGGGTGGGGTCGAAAGCCCGTTTGCCGTGCTGTATGTCATCACGGTAGCGGTCGCGAGTCTCGTTCCGCGTCGTCGCGTCGGAGTCCTCACGGCCTGTTCGTGCATGATCCTGTTTGGAATTGTGACGAACGTCCAACTCTATGGTCTACTTGAGCCTTGGGGGTGGCTTCCGAAAAGTCGCCTGACCGGTCCGGAAACCCTTCAAACCTTCGGAGCCTATGGGTTGGCCTTCCTCGTGGTGGGCTTCCTGAGCGGTGCGTTGGCCGACCAGTTGCAGCAAGCGGATCAATCATTGCGTGAGAAGGAGCAGGGACTCACCCGGCTCCAGGCCTTTCATGAGAATATCGTCCAAAGTATCAGTAGCGGCGTCTTTACAACGGATGCGTCTGGAGGCATCACGTCGTTCAACCCGGCCGCGCTGGAAGCGACGGGCTATATGCTGAGCCAGGTGTTGGGACGGCCGTGGCGGGAGATCTTCAATTGGCATCCCAACCAGCAATCCGACGAACGGCTTGCGGTGACACTTCCGACGATGGTCCGCTTCGACGTGGAATGCAAACGAGCTGATGGCAATCGGCTGATTCTCGGCATGACGCTCGCCCCCCTTCACGAGCAGGGACACCAGACGGGTTTGGTAGGGGTGTTCAAGGATCTCACGCAGATTCGAGAACTCGAAGAGGAAATGCGTCGAAAAGAATGGCTGGCCAGTCTGGGTGAAATGTCCGCCGGGATGGCCCACGAGATTCGAAACCCCTTAGGGGCTTTGGCGGGCGCGATGCAGATGCTCCGCCAGGACGCGACCGGGGACGAGACGAACCGCCGGTTGATGGATATCGCGATCCGAGAAGCGACGAGACTCGACACCATTATCACGGAGTTTCTGCAATACGCCCGCCCACCGGCCCTCAATCTGGTCGAGTGCAATCTTCACAAAATTCTTGCCGAGACTCTGGATCTCGTTCAACATGAAGCTCGGACACGTTCTCACATCAAGATCAGCACCTCGCTGACGACTGAACCTCTGACCGCGAAGGTCGATCAGGATCAGTTGAAGCAGGTGTTCTGGAACCTGTCCATGAATGCGTTTGATGCCATGCCGGAGGGTGGGCAATTGACGATTTCGACTGGGTCCCGCCTGATTGATATGGGAGGGAAAAGGTGCGAGGTAATCGAGATCGCCTTTCACGATACAGGAGACGGCATCCCCAAACAACTTCTGGATAAAATTTTCCTTCCGTTCTTTACGACCAAGAAGCAAGGGTCGGGGTTGGGTCTCGCGGCTGTGCATCGGATTGTCGATTTGCATGGAGGCTGGATTAAGGTGGAGAGTCAGGAACAGCAAGGGTCTCGATTTGTCGTCTGTCTTCCGCGCTCCGGTGGCGAAGGCATGCGGCTGTGGCATGAGGGTAGGACGCCGTGGAAAAAATCTTAGTCGTCGATGATGAGAAAAGCCTGCGGGAAGTCTTGAGCATTATGCTCAAGCGAGCCGGATATACCGTCACGGAGGCTTGTGACGGCGATGAAGCGATCGGTCACGTCAACAAAGAGATCTACGATTTAGTCATCACCGACCTCCGCATGCCGAAGGCGGACGGAATGGATGTCCTCAAAGCGGTCAAGTCCTCGTCACCCGATACCGTTGTGTTGGTCATTACGGCCTTCGCCACGTCCGATTCAGCGGTCGAGGCGATGAAACAAGGCGCGTACGATTACCTGACGAAACCGTTTCAAGTCGACGAAGTGCAATTGATCATCCGCAATGCGCTGGAAAAGCGGCGGCTCTCCACGGAGAACATGCTGCTGAAGCGCGAAATGGCGAGTCAGTCCTCATTCGCAAAAATCGTCGGTCAGAGCGAGGCCATGCAGAAGGTGTTTGACGTAGTCAAGAAGGTTGCAGACGCCAGGAGCAATATCCTCATCTGCGGGGAAAGCGGGACTGGCAAGGAATTGGTCGCGCGCGCGATTCACTACAACAGCGCCCGGAGTGCGATGCCGTTTGTGGCGGTGAACTGCAGCGCCGTCCCGGAAACGTTGTTGGAAAGCGAACTCTTCGGCCATGTGAAAGGCTCCTTCACCGGCGCCATTTCCAATAAGGCCGGTCTCTTTGAAGTGGCCAACGGCGGGACTATCTTTCTGGACGAGATCGGGGACACGACGCCGACGATCCAAGTGAAGTTATTGCGAGTCATCCAGGAACGGGAGTTCCGCCGAGTCGGCGGTAACCAAGATATGAAGGTAGACGTCCGTGTGATCGCAGCGACCAATCGCGATTTGGAGAAAGCGGTGGCAGAGGGAGCGTTTCGCGAAGACTTGTACTATCGACTGGACGTCATCCCGATCCGACTCCCGCCTCTTCGCCTCCGGACCGGCGACATCCCGCTCCTGGTCACTCATTTCCTGGAGAAATTTTCGCAAGACAGCGGTAAGCCGGCCCCAATATTGACGCCGGAGGCCTTGCACGTCCTCTTGGAGCACGAATGGCGAGGCAATGTGCGCGAATTGGAGAACCTCATCGAGCGCGTCGTGGCCTTCTCGTCTGGGGCCCCCGTCACCGATGCAGATGTGCGCGGCTGGCTCCATCGGTCTGTGACACCACAACAGCCCGGGATGCCGACGGATTTGCCGGACGACGGCTTGGATCTTGAGGCGCTGATCAACGGCATCGAAAAGGATCTGTTGCTGAAGGCGCTAGAGCGTGCGAAGTGGGTCAAGAAGAAGGCGGCCCAACTGTTAAGGCTGAACACGCGGTCGTTTCGCTATCGGTTAGAGAAGTATGCTATTAAAGGAGGTCGTGACTAAGGTACCGTTAGCATCCTCCGAACTCATCGTTCTTGCTCCTGCAAAAGTCAATCTCATCCTTCGTATTCTCGACCGCCGTTCCGATGGCTACCATAACCTCTGGTCGGTTATGCAGACCGTGACGCTGCAGGACGAAGTGCGTATCCGACTTCGTCCCGGTCATGAGGGTATACAGCTTCAGTGTGACGTCCCGGAGCTGGCGGTCGACCGTACCAACCTGGTCCATCGCGCGGCATCCGCGGTGCTGGCGCGCGCAGGGCACTCAATCGGAGTCGAAATCGACTTGCGGAAACGCATTCCCATGGGAGCCGGCCTCGGCGGAGGGAGCAGTGATGCCGCGGCGACCATTGTCGGACTGAACCAGTTGCTGCAACTGAACTGGTCTCTGACACAGATGGCAGAAGTCGGGCAGTCGTTAGGGAGCGATGTGCCGTTCTTTCTGTACGGCCCCACCGCGATTGTATCGGGTCGAGGGGAAACGGTTCAGCCTGTGGCCATAGAAGGCTTCAGATGGGCAGTTCTCGTCAATCCGGGGTTCGGCGTCGAAACGAAATGGGCCTATAGCGAACTGGCCTCGACGAGGAAAGGAGTTCGTCCCTTGTCACGTCTCCACCAGGAGATCGATCACCAGCGGCGCATAAGATGGAGTGATCTCTGCGCCGCAGCCGAAAACGATTTTGAAGCTCCGGTGTTCGCCGCTCATGCGGGACTCCGCGAAATCAAGCAGGCTCTCTTGGACCGAGGGGCGGACATCGCGCTTCTTTCAGGAAGTGGTGCGACAGTATTCGGTCTGTTTCCTGATGAGACCCGAGCGCGTGGGGCAGAGGCCCATTGCTTACGTGACAACAGGTTGAACGTCTTTGTTGTGTCAACCTGTTCCGGGCCCGTGGTGTGTCACTGAATGAACAGACACATTCCTGCTTCATCCGTTGACAACCTCCTGTCGTTTCCGGTACATTTCTCACTTCGGTTGGCTTCCTCAACAGCGCGCAGCGAAAGCGGTAGGCGGGTTCGAGATCACGCCCCCCGACGCCCGCCGTCGAGACGAACCACGAACGAAATCAGAACCTTAGCACCTGTGTCCGAGAACCGTCCGAGGGGTCGATGAACAGAGAATTGAAAATCTTCTCTGGCAACGCAAACTTGGCGCTCGCCCAAGAAATTTGCGCCTATCTGGGGCAGAAACTTGGCGAAGCCACGGTGTCATCGTTTAGCGATGGAGAAATCCGAGTCAAGATCGAGGAAAACGTCCGTGGGGCCGATGTCTTTGTCGTGCAGTCCTGCTGTCAACCGGTCAATGACTCGCTCATGGAATTGCTCATTATCATCGATGCGCTGAAACGCTCGTCGGCGAATCGTATTACCGCAGTGATACCGTACTTTGGCTATGCGAGGCAGGACAGAAAAGATCAACCCCGTGTACCCATTTCTGCAAAGCTGGTGGCGGATCTCATCAGCACAGCCGGCACCGACCGTGTGTTGACGATGGATCTCCATGCCGGACAGATTCAGGGATTTTTCAACGTGCCCGTGGACCATCTCTACGCGCTCCCGGTGTTGCTGGATTACATTACGAAAAAGAAGTTCAACGACCTGGTCGTGGTCTCGCCGGATGCCGGTGGCGTGGAACGGGCCAGGGCCTTCGCCAAGCGGCTCCAAGCGAACTTGGCGATCATCGACAAACGGCGCGAGGGGCCGAACCAGACACAGATTATGAACATTATCGGCGACGTCGAAGGCAAGAGCGTGTTGTTGCTTGATGACATGATCGATACGGCCGGGACCATCGTTCAGGGGGCGCAAGCCTGCGCCGATAAGGGCGCGCGGGAAGTGTGGACGGCTTGTACCCACGCGGTCCTCACCGGGCCGTCCTTGGAGCGAATACAGAAATCCTGCTTGAAGCAGGTGATCGTCACCAATACCATCCCCTTGCGGGGTAAGGAACAGACTTGTCCGAAGCTGCATCAATTATCGGTAGCCCCACTGTTGGGCGAGGCCATCCGGCGCATTCATGAGGATGAGTCGGTCAGTTCCTTGTTTGCCTGATCGGGAGCCACACAGATAACGACCACCGAGAGAGGGACGGAGGAGTATCATGAAATTCGATTTAGCGGTGACGGTTCGAGAGAAAAGCGGTAAGGGGGCGGCGCGCCAACTCCGGCGCGAGGGGCAAGTCCCTGGCGTACTCTACGGTCAAGGGGAGTGTCTCCTGGTTACGATCAATCCAGACGCGTTGGCTAAGATTCTCAATTCGCATGCGGGAAGCACGGCGTTGCTTTCACTCACGATTACCGGAGCGAAAGCTAAGCCCAAGCGAACGGCCTTGCTCCGCGACTTTCAAGTCGACCCGGTCGAGGGTCACGTACTCCACGCGGACTTCTTCGAAATTTCCATGGACAAGCCGATTCGCGTGAAGGTGCCTCTGCATGTGATCGGTGGCATGCCAGAGGGTGTGAAAGAAGGCGGCATCCTTCACCATAATATGCGCGAGTTGCACATCGAATGTTTGCCGTCAGCGCTACCCGATTTCATTGAAGTGGATGCTTCAGCGCTTAAGATCGGCCAGGGAATCCACTTGAAAGAGATGACGAAGAAGGACGGCCTGCGTTATCTGGACGATCCCGACCAGATGGTCGTGAGCGTGGCGGCGCCGATGTCTGATGCGAAGCTCGAAGCGCTCTTGACCAGTCAAGCTGTGGGACCGGAAGGAGCGAAGGAACCGGAAGTCGCCCTCAAAGGGAAGGCGGTGGCTGAAGCAGCGGAAGGGGCTGCAGCAGCAGCGCCTGGAGCGGCCGCCCCAGCTGGTGCCGAAGCCAAGCCAGGCGAGAAAAAGGAACCGGCCGCGGCGGCAGCACCAAAAGCTGAGAAGAAGGAACCCGAGAAGAAGAAGTAACGTTGCGCCTGATTGTTGGTTTGGGCAACCCCGGCAGCGCCTACGCCAAAACCCGCCACAATGTCGGCACGCGGGTCGTCGAACGAGCGGCCGCTCGGTGGTCGATCCGTCTCACCACACGCGGTACAGCCCAGCGCGGGTCCGGGCGGTTGGGGTCCGAGTTGCTCGAACTTGCCGGTACCCTCGACTGGATGAATGTCACAGGTCCTCCGCTGAAAGGGCTCCTGCGCGAGCTCAAGCTAACCATCGACGATCTCGTCCTCATTCACGACGATCTGGATCTGGAACCAGGTCGGCTGCGGATCAAGCAAACCGGTGGTGACGGCGGCCACAACGGAATCAAATCGGTTATCGAAACGCTGGATACACAGCAGTTCGTGCGGCTGAAGATCGGCATCGGGAGGCCCGCACCACATCAGAATCCGGCCGACTATGTGCTGGAACCGTTCACAAACGACGAGGTTGAAGTTCTCAACCCCTGTCTCGATCGTGCGGTCGACGCGCTGGAATATTTGGTGCATCGAGGAGTGGCGGCGGCAATGAGCGAGTTTAACGTGCGGGAGAAGGAGAAGAGTGACGAGTGACAGGTGACCGGTGACGAGCAGGCGAAACTCGTCACGCATCACGTTTCACACATCACGATAGATATGGGACTGTGTTGCGGCATGATCGGATTGCCGAACGTCGGGAAGACGACGGTGTTCAATGCGCTGGTCGGCGCTGGTGCGGTCGTCGCCAATTATCCCTTCTCGACCGTGGAGACGAACGTCGGTATCGCGACGGTCCCGGACCCGCGGGTCGACAAGCTTGTCGAGATCTTCAAATCGAAGAAGAAGACGCCGAGTACGCTGGAGGTGCGGGACATCG
This sequence comes from Nitrospiraceae bacterium, assembly GCA_035623075.1. Lineage (NCBI taxonomy): Bacteria > Pseudomonadati > Nitrospirota > Nitrospiria > Nitrospirales > Nitrospiraceae > Nitrospiraceae bacterium. Next base: position 42,009 of record DASPUC010000003.1, read on the forward strand.
CGGGATTGGTTGAGGGAGCCAGCACCGGCGAAGGATTGGGCAATCAGTTTCTGGGACAAATTAGAGAAGTGGATGCGCTGATGCACGTCGTCCGTTGTTTCCAAGGCGGTGACGTGGTCCACGTCAGTGGCAGTGTCAATCCGATTCGCGACATCGGCACCATCGAAACGGAACTCTTGCTTGCCGACTTGGAAACGCTGGATCGTCGCAAACAGCGTGTGGAGAAAAAAGTGAGGGCCGGCGATAAGAAAGCCGGCTTTGAGATGACGTTTCTCCAACGGTTGACGGAATTGCTGAACAAGGGTGAGTGGTTGGGGAACTTGCATTACACGCCCGAGGAGCGGGTGATTTTGGACGAGTGCCAATTACTCGCGGCCAAGCCGGTCCTGTTCGTCGCGAACATCTCGGATGGGGCTAACGCCGACGAGGCGATGGTCAAGACGGTGCGTGACTTCGCCGAGAAGCGCAGTGCGCGGGTCGTGACGATCTGCGGCCAGATCGAGGCCGAGCTTTCGGCGTTGCCGGAAGAGGACCGGGGCGCCTTTCTGAAAGACATGGGACTCACGGAATCGGGTCTTGTGCGCCTCACGCGCGAAGCCTATGCGTTGCTCAATCTGATTACGTTCTTCACCGCCGGCGAAACTGAGTCACGCGCCTGGCCGTTACGGAAAGGACTCACGGCTCCCCAGGCAGCGGGCAAAATCCACTCCGACATGGAGCGAGGCTTCATTCGGGCCGAGGTGTATCACTACGATGATCTTGTAGCCTGCGGATCGGAGGCGAAGGTGAAGGAGAAGGGGTTGTTTCGGCTCGAAGGAAGAGAATACGTGATCAAAGAAGGGGATGTGGTCTATTTCCGGTTTAATGTATAGCAGTCGCCAACCACCACATAGCGAGAGAGTAAGAATACGGGATCTCCAGTCTGTGTTGACAGTTTTGTAAGGCCCGTGGTACCGTCCACCGTTCGTTGCGCCGCAGAGGCGCCCTACACCTCGCTCTCAACGCGTTTGAGGGCCTTTGTCCAGGAGGATTGCTTCATGGAGCTCTACGAGTCTCTATTCATTATTCGTCCATCCGTCTCCGATGAGGAGACGAACACGCTCATCGAGAAGATGAAGGGCGTTGCCGACAAAACCGGCGCGCAGTTCATCAAAGCCGAAAATTGGGGTCGGAAGAAGCTTGCCTATGAAGTCCGTCGGGAGCGGAAGGGCACGTACGTTTACTTTTACTTCAAGGCGCCCAACAATACCGTGGGTGAACTGGAGCGTGCGTATCGCTTGGAAGACAACATCATCAAATTTCTGACCGTGCATCTCGAGAAAGAGTTGGTGCCGCGTCGGCCGATGGAAGCCCCGTCAGAGGAGTTCGCTGGTGGCAGGATTTAACAAAGTCATCCTCATGGGGAATCTGACGCGCAATCCGGAATTGCGCTATACCCCGAGCGGCACGCCGGTAGCGAGCTTTGGCTTAGCCACCAGCCGTCGATTCAAGCAAGGCGAGGAGTTGAAAGAAGAAGTCTGCTTCGTCGACATCGTCGTGTTCGGGAAGCAGGCCGAACATTGCGGGCAATATTTGAGCAAGGGGAACGGCGCGATCATCGAAGGCCGGTTGCAGCAGCGTCGCTGGGAAACAGAAGACGGTCAAAAGCGGAGTAAGCACGAAGTTGTCGCGCAGACGGTCACGTTTATGCCGAAGCGCGGCGAGACCAGCGGTGGTGAGCCACCGATGCCGGAGGATGTAGGCTTTGAATCTGAAGAACATGTCTAATTGAGGAGAGTCGTCATGGATCGTGATCGTGGGGGAGATGGTAGCGGACGAGAAGGCGGTGGGGGAGGCGGACGATTTTTTCAACGCCGTCGGCCGTGCCGTTTTTGTCTCGATAAGGGGTCGATTGATTTCAAAGACGTCGGATTGCTGCGGAACTTTCTCACGGAGCGCGGGCGGATTGTTCCCCGGCGCATTTCCGGAAATTGCCTGGGCCATCAGCGCGAATTGACGGTGGCCATCAAACGGGCGCGTCACATCGCCCTGATCAGCTTTGCGGAAGAACGATAAGGGATATGTTCGGGATGGAAATGCTCATAGGTGATGCGATGGACCTCCTCACACCGAAAATCGCTGACATTGCTGCGGCGGGGCTCTCGTTGTCCGGTGAGGTGACTGCCGAAGAGCTGGGATTGAGTGAAGCCGAGGCCGTCATTAAGGCTCCGCTTGCGGTGACGATGGATCTGGCCAAAGCCGATGGGCTCATCACGGTTACAGGAGTGGTGGAAGGCACGATCGTTCGGCAGTGTGTGCGATGCTTAAGAGAGTATGACGATCCGCTCGCATTTTCCATTCGAGCGGCCTACGCGCCTGAGGTCAAAGCCGCCCAGCGGCGTCCCAAGCAGGTGGCTGTGAGAAAATCGCAATTAGTTCCCGTCGAGTCGGGAGAGGATTCAGAAGAGGAATTGGACGATCAATATCATTATCAGGGTGATCATGTTGAATTGGCGCCGATGGTGCGGGAGCACGTGATCCTGGCAGCGCCGATGCAGCCGTTGTGCACAGAGGACTGTGCGGGACTTTGTGCCTCATGTGGAAAAGATTTGAACGAGGGCCCCTGTCTCTGTGCAGGCGATCCACCGGCATCAACATTCCGAGTGATCCGGAGCACGAAACAACAGACCGGTGATCACGGCGCCGCTTAACCAACCGTGGTAGCCGTCCTAAGGAGCAGCCATGCCAAATCCGAAGCATAAACACTCACGAGCCAGACGCGATAAGCGACGAACGGCCAAGTTGCGCATGACACCGCCCGGTATGTCGGTATGCCCCCAATGCCACGAATTGAAACTGCCACATTATGCCTGCTTCAATTGCGGGACCTACAAGGGCAAGGCGGTTATCCAGGTCGAAGAAACATGAAGAGGATGGTAAAGAGGACCTTATTGAGCCACCCCGTCCATGGGGAGTAAGAGGAGCAGCCAGGGGCGATTCGCGTCCCCAGAAACCTGTTTTCACCATCCTGTTGTGCCGCCGCATATTCTACTGTAAGCTTCCAGCCCAAGCGACCAGGCCGCGAATGTTATCCATACACCTCCATTGTCCACACGATCCTTTGTGAACGCTCAATCCCGTATGAAAATTGCCCTCGACGCGATGGGCGGGGACCACGGCTCGGGTCCCGCCATCGAAGGTGCCGCGCAAGCGGCCAGAGAATTCGACGTCGACATCATTCTCGTCGGAGATGAAGCAGCCTTGAGCAGTGAATGTCGTCGTCTTGGTTGCACTGATGCCCGTCTCACGATTCGCCATGCCCCGCAAGTGGTCGAAATGCACGAATCTCCTGCGGCGGTCGCGCGGAAAAAACGAGATTCTTCAATCTGGATCGCCACAGAATTGGTCAAGAGCGGGGATGCTCAAGCCGTCGTGAGTCCAGGCAACACGGGTGCGAGCATGGTGGCCTCGTTCTTCGTGCTAGGGCTGACGAAGGGCGTCGAGCGCCCGGCTATCGCGACGAGTCTTCCCACGCTGACCGGCACCGCCATCATGTTGGATGTTGGCGCCAACGTGGATTGCTCTGCCAAACATCTCGAACAGTTCGCCATTATGGGCCACGAATATGGGAAATACCTGTTCGGCAAACCGAATCCCCGCGTCGGACTCTTGAGCATCGGCGAAGAGGACAGCAAGGGCAACGAAGTCACCAAAGAAGCATTCAAACTTCTGAAGTCGAGCCCGCTTAATTTCATCGGCAACGTGGAAGGCCGGGATGTGTACAGCGGTGAGGCAGACGTGGTGGTGTGCGATGGCTTCATCGGAAATGTGGCGCTCAAGATATCAGAAGGCGTAGCCGACACCATCAAGAAACTCTTGCTCAAGGAAATTTCTGGCTCGTTCTTCGGTCGGTTGGCCTATCCGCTCATTGCCGTGCCGCTGTTGAATTTGAAGCGGAAGATTGATTACGCAGAATTCGGCGGCGCGCCGTTGCTCGGTGTCAACGGAATCACGATGATTTGTCATGGCCGGTCGTCGGCCAAGGCGATCAAGAATGCCATCCGTCGTGCCAAGGGATTGGCAGAAAACCGTGTCGACGAGTTGATTCAGCGCGACATCGAGGAAAGCCTGAGTCGCTAGCGATCGATAGAGGAACCGACGGCATGAAAGCACGCATTACTGGGACCGGATCCTACGTTCCTGCCAAGGTGCTGACGAACGTCGATCTCGAGCGCATGGTGGCGACGTCGGATGAATGGATCACCGAACGAACCGGGATTCGTGAGCGTCGTCTTGTCAGCACTGGTGAAGCTTGCTCTGATCTGGCTGTCAAAGCGGCTGAGCGGGCCCTTAAGACCGCCGCAGTGAACGCCGCTGAACTGGACCTGATCCTCCTGGCAACCTGTACGGGCGACTATCCGCTGCCAGCCACCGCTTGCCTCATCCAACACCGACTCGGAGCAACCCGCGCTGCCGCCTGTGATCTGTCGGCCGCTTGTTGTGGGTTTGTCTATGCCTTGTCCGTAGCGGATGCGTATGTCAGAACCGGAATGCGTCACGTGTTAGTAATTGGGTCCGAAGTTATGTCAGCGATTACGGACTGGACCGACCGCAACACGTGTATCCTGTTCGGCGACGGAGCCGGCGCGGCAGTCGTGAGTGCCAGCGACGGGGAGCGGGGCATTCTCTCATGTCATCTGAGATCCGATGGGGCGCTATGTGACTTGATCGCGGTGCCAGGCGGGGGATCGCGGAATCCTCCGTCTGACAGGATCGTTGCGGAGCGGATGCAGTACATCAAGATGAAGGGAAACGAGACGTTCAAAGTGGCGGTACGTACACTGGAAGACATCGCCCGTGAAACATTGGCGGCGAACAACCTCACCGTCAAGGATCTTGACCTGTATGTGCCGCATCAGGCGAATGCGCGGATTCTCATGTCTGTCGCGGACCGGCTGGGTCTTCCGTCCGAAAAGATGATGCTCAATCTCGATCGCTATGGAAACACCTCGGCGGCCTCGATTCCGATCGCGCTTGACGAAGCGGTGCAAGCCGGCCGAATCAGGGAAGGGTCACTCGTGATGATCGGCGCGTTTGGAGCAGGATTGACATGGGCCTCGGCGTTGATCAAATGGTAGCGGAAGAAGCGATCAGCCATCAGCTATGAGTTCGGGAGTTTAGAAGCCGTAACTGATCGCTGAAGGCCAATGGCCGATGGCTTGCCCAAAGCGTTTTTCCCGTTGACATTGAAGGCAAATTCGACGATATCTAACCCCGCTAGGATGGGGTCTCAACCTTTCCCAGCACGCAGGAAACACACAGAAGGATAGCGAGTCGCCTCGTACTATCGCCTCTGTAGCATGGCGACTCTCCAAATCACGATGTCGTCCCACATTGCCTTTGTATTTCCAGGCCAAGGTTCCCAGTCTGTCGGGATGGGCAGAGCGTTGGTTGAAGCGCAACCGGCGCTTCGCTCGGTCTACGACGAAGCCTCATCGGTGCTCGGGTACGACGTGGCTGCGCTCTGTTTTGAGGGACCGACAGAACGACTGAATCTCACCGAGTACACCCAACCGGCCCTGTTGGTGAGCAGCATCGCGGCGCTGCGTGCGTTGGATCCGATCGGCCTCGTTCCTGCTGCCGTGGCAGGACATAGCCTCGGAGAATACTCGGCGCTGGTGGCAGCAGGGGGCCTCTCGTATCGCGATGCCGTAGCGGTGGTGCAGAAGCGGGGTCGCTATATGGCCGAGGCTGTAACACCAGGAACGGGGCTTGTGGCAGCGCTTCTCGGCCTGGCAGCTGACGTGGCCAAAGAGGTCTGTCGTGAAGCGTCTTCAATAGGAGTAGTGACAGCGGCGAATTTCAATTCTCCCGGTCAAGTCGTGATCGCGGGGGAGAAGGCCGCAGTTGAACGGGCGATCGAACTCGCGAAGACCAAGGGCTGTAAAAAGGCCATTCTGCTACCGGTGAGTGTTCCGGTCCATACTCCATTGATGCAAAAAGCTGCGGATCGATTGGCCGCTGACCTTGCGATGGTGAACTGGTCGGATCTGAAGATGCCGCTGGTCAATAATGCGGAGGCCAAGGCTCTGACAAAGGCTGCCGAGATCAAGGCGTCTCTGGTTCGGCAACTTCCGTCTTCGGTCCTCTGGGAAGACTCGATCAAGACGATGGCTGTCATGGGGGTCACCACATTCGTCGAAGTTGGACCGGGAGCCGTCTTGTCAGGACTGATCAAGCGTATTCTTCCAGAGGCCACCACATGGACCGTCAACGATCCCAAAACACTTGAGGCAACGCGCGTCGCGCTTACTGCGTGAGGGGGTGTGAGGAGCGATCGAATGTCATTGCAAGGCAGGGTTGCAATCGTCACGGGAGCGGCGCAGGGAATCGGGCGTGCGATCGCCGAAGCGCTCGCCCAGGCCGGAGCCGACATTGCGGTGGCTGACCTCGATCCTGGACGGTCGGCCGACGCGGTGGCAGCGGTGGAGAAGATCGGACGCAAAGCACTCAACATCACGGTGAATGTCGCCGACGCCAATGACACCAAGGCAATGGCGGAGCAGGTTATCAAGGCTTGGGGGAAGATCGATATTCTCGTCAACAACGCCGGGATCACCCGTGATGGATTGTTGCTGCGGATGAAGGAAGAGGACTGGAATCTGGTCTTACAGGTGAATTTGAACGGCACGTTTAACTGCACCAAAGCGGTCTTGCAGCCGATGACCAAGCAGCGGTATGGTCGCATCGTCAATATCGCATCCATTGTCGGAGCGATGGGCAATGTCGGGCAAGCCAACTACGCGGCCTCCAAGGCGGCGGTGATCGGATTTACCAAAACCGTGGCGCGTGAGTATGCAAGCCGCAACGTGACCGTGAATGCGGTTGCGCCGGGGTTTATCGATACCGCGATGACGCAGGGGTTGCCGGCTGAGGTGAAGGAGGCTCTGCAAAAGCAGATTCCTTTGGGGCGGCTCGGTACGCCGGCGGATATCGCCGCGGCGGTCCGGTTTCTTGTCTCGGAAGATGCAGCGTATGTGACCGGGCATGTGCTGCATGTCAACGGCGGCATGCTCATGGCGTAAAACGGTGACGAGCTTGATGCCGCAGCCGTGATGCTGCGGGAGGATTCAGGATCATGATGGGAAGGAGGTCAGGATATCGATGGCTACGGTAGATGAACGAGTCAAGAAGATCATCGCAGAGCAATTGGGCGTGGAGGAAGACGAGGTGACTCCTGAGGCAAGTTTCGTGGAGGATCTCGGAGCCGATTCGCTGGATACGGTCGAGCTCGTGATGGCGCTCGAAGAGGAATTCGGCATTGAAATTCCGGACGAAGATGCAGAAAAGATTCTCACCGTCGGGAAAGCGTTAGAATACATCAAGGAGAAAGCATAGGCGGCTTCGCCATGATAGGTGAGCGATCGACCAGACGCATCGTCGTGACCGGTCTCGGACTTGTGACACCGCTGGGGACCGGTGTGGAAAAAACGTGGAAGGCGCTGTGTGCCGGCGAATCCGGCATCGGCCGCATCACGAAGTTCGATCCCACGGGATACGATGCCCAAATAGCCGGAGAAGTCAAAGATTTCGACCCCGCCCAGTTCATCGAGAAAAAAGAAATCAAGAAAATGGACACGTTCATTCACTATGCCGTTGGAGCAGCCCAGATGGCGGCGGATGATGCGGGGCTGAAGGTTGCTCCGGAAGAGACGACAAGAGTCGGCGTCTATATTGGATCCGGGATCGGCGGACTCGGCTCGATCGAGCACTACCACAAGATCCTCCTTGAGAAAGGCCCCGGGCGCGTATCGCCGTTCTTCATCCCCATGACCATCATCAACCTGGCTTCCGGTCAAGTGGCCATTCGATTAGGAGCGAAGGGGCCGAATTCCTGCGCCGTGACAGCGTGCGCCACAGGAAACCATTGCATCGGTGATGCCTATCGGTTGATTCAGCGTGGGGATGCGGATGTGATGCTCGCAGGGGGAGCGGAAGCAGCCATCACCACGTTGGGCGTAGCGGGATTTGCCGCGTCGAAAGCGCTGTCGTTCCGAAACGATGAGCCGACAAAAGCCAGCCGTCCGTTCGACAAGGATCGCGACGGTTTCGTGCTCGGCGAGGGAGCGGGTGTAGTGGTACTGGAAGAACTCGACCATGCACGCCAACGAAGGGCGAAGATGTATGCTGAGATCATCGGGTATGGCATGAACAGCGACGCCTATCACATTACCGCGCCGTCCGAAGAGGGAGAAGGAGCGGTTCGGTGTATGGAGTTGGCATTGAAGGATGCGGGGATCGGAAAAGATCAGATCGACTATATCAATGCTCACGGCACGTCGACCATGGCCGATGCCATCGAGACCAGAGCCATCAAGCAGGTCTTCGGAGACCGGGCCTATCGCATTCCGGTCAGCTCAACGAAATCGATGACCGGTCATTTGCTGGGTGCGGCCGGCGGTATCGAGGCGGTGTTCAGCATCTTGGCGCTCTATCACGGCATCCTTCCTCCCACGATCAACTTGGATCATCCCGACCCCGAGTGCGACCTCGACTATGTACCACACAAGGCGAGGCAGGTAACCGCGAACGTGGCTCTGTCGAATTCATTCGGATTCGGCGGCGTCAATGCCTGCCTACTCTTCAAGAAACTGCATGCCTAGCAGACGATTGAAAGCGCTTCTTTCTCCCCTTCTCCGATCCCGGCGGCGGCGTCTCCTTTCACTCCCGGTCTGCCGACTCAGGTTTCATCCAGACCGGAGACGTCTCGACTCCCTTCTCGGATTGTTTAAGGACTCATCGTTCGTGCCGTCATGACTTCGGTCTCTTCCGCTGAAGCTCTCCAGGCGACGTTGGGCTATCGCTTTCAGGATCAAGCCCTACTCGATGAAGCGTTGACGCATAAGTCGTACGTCAATGAACAGAAAGGCGTCGCTTGTCAGGACAACGAGCGACTTGAGTTTCTCGGCGATGCGGTACTGTCGCTCGTGATCAGCGAGTATCTTGCCTCTCGCCTGCCCGAGTCGACCGAGGGGGCCCTTTCGAAACTGAAGGCGCAGCTCGTGAGCGAATCGTCGTTGGAACGGGTTGCACGGCGACTGCAATTGGGAGGATATCTCAAGCTTGGGCGAGGAGAAGAATTATCACGCGGGAGAGAGAAGTCGTCGCTCTTGGCCGACGCGGTCGAAGCGATCCTGGCAGCGGTATACCTGGACGGCGGCTTTGAAGCCAGTCGCCGGGTGACGTTGCACATCTTTGCGGCGGAGGTCAGTCAAGTCGGGCTGCGTGGGCACAATGCCGGAGCCGAGGATTACAAAACGCAGTTCCAAGAATGGTGCCAGAAACGGCATGACACCTTGCCGCGCTATAAGACGATTCGGGAATCGGGTCCGGACCACGACAAGTGTTTCGATGTGGAAGTGACCATCCTTGGTGAAGTCGTTGGTGTCGGATCAGGACGAAGTAAGAAGGAAGCGGAGCAACAGGCTGCCAAGCAAGCGCTGGAACGAGTCATGATGTGACGATCGCGCATGGTAAGATGATCTCCAGCGCCGCCAATGTGAAGGAAGGAGGATGTTCATGCAGAGACGAGCGATGATCAGTGTACTTGCCGTAATGGTGGGCTTCGCCGGATCCTTGTTACTGGACACCGGATTGCTGCGTGCGACTGACAAGGCACCGGCTGCAAAGACCCCCAAAGCAATTATCAAGACCAAGTTCGGCGATATGGAAGTGACGTTCTTCCCCGACAAGGCGCCCAAGCACGTCGAAAACTTCGTCTCTTTGGCGAAATCCGGGTTCTATAACGGCACGATTTTCCATCGCGTGATTCCGGGTTTCATGATCCAAGGCGGCGATCCGAATACGAAGGACCCCACAAAACCGGAGACCTACGGCATGGGGGGCCCGAGCCAGCGGATCGACGCGGAGTTCAATGATATCCCCCACCACCGCGGGATTTTGTCAATGGCTCGCACCAGCGACCCCAACAGTGCCGGATCTCAATTCTTCATCGTCGTGAAGGATTCGAACTTCCTTGACCGCCAGTATACGGCTTTCGGCGAGGTGGTGAAGGGGATCGAGGTAGCGGATAAGATTGTCAGTTTGCCACGAAACCCACGAGATCTTCCGACCGAGCGAGTGGAGATGACGATTACGATCATGGAATAGGCCTGTGAGGGGAGGAATGATGACCGGAGTTGAGGCGTCGTGAAAAGGCTGATGATGAGTGCGGTGCTTGTCGGAATCAGTTTGTTGACGGCTTGCGGAGGAAAGCCGGAGGCGAAGCCTGTCTACTATCCTCCTTCCGACCCAGGCCCCAAGGCCATCATCAAGACCAAGTTTGGCGACATGCACGTAAAATTTTATCCCGATTTGGCGCCGAAGCATGTCGAGAACTTCATTAAGCTGGCGAATTCGGGGTTTTACAACGGCACGATTTTCCACCGGGTAATCCCCGGCTTCATGATCCAAGGCGGCGATCCCAATACCAAAGACTCGCTAAAGAAGGACACCTACGGGCAGGGTGGCCCGAAAGACGAGAAAGGCGATCCGATTCTGTTGAAAGCAGAGTTCAGCGATACGCCGCATAAACGTGGCATTGTCTCGATGGCGAGAGCCGCCGACCCGGATACAGCCGGATCGCAGTTTTTCATTGTGGTCGAAAACTCCCCGTTTCTCGATCGAAAGTACACGGTATTCGGTGAGGTCATTAAAGGTCTCGGCGTTGCCGACAAGATCGCGAATTTACCGCGGGACGATCGCGATCTCCCGAATGAGCGGGTCGAGATGACTGTGACGATCGTGCCGTAGTCTCCCCTTCCCGAGCGACGGCGCAGATGCTTTGCGCAAAGCAAGCTATGATTGGCCTGGGCTCCAAAGGAACGAGGCGAGAGAACCAGAATGCCCTGGCGTCAGTGATGGTGGTGTTCGCAGCCCGGGCCGTGCTGGTGCGGTTCAGGAGCTGAAGGCGGCATAAACTGCTGGCCCGGGAGCACAATGTGTCCTGGCTCGTGCCGCTTGGTCAAATGCTCGGCAATCTCCGGGTGGAACGCACGGACATAGCCGACCAATCCTCCAAGGAATCGCTGTGACTGAAAGTCTGTTCCGGAAAACTCCGAGACAAATTTGATGGCGCAGTCCAAGACCTCCGGCGCCATCGAGGTGTCGGCAATCTGTTGAGGGTTCTGTTTTTTAAACGTGTCGTACTCCTTCTTGAGATGTTCGGCGAAGACCGGCATCGGCGCTGCCGGGACGTGCAAGGGGCTAAGGGTTCGCCGTAAGGCTTGAATCGCCGCCACCACTTCCGCATCCTGTCCATCGCGTCGCCCCTGAAAATAGCTGAACGTGACGACTTCGATGAGGTTGAAGAGAGCGACGGCTTTTTCGCCGCCGAGTTCACTCACCGCACGATAGAATTCACACCGAACCGGCATAAACTGCTCACCCAGCCGCTTCTGTTGATAGTCGCTGCCGGTTCCGAGGTACACGCAATCAGTCGGGCAGGAGACGCGCACGATCCGGTGTTCGCCGCAACATTGGCTGCAGATCAGCCCGTTCAAGGCCGGACAGGACCGTTTACCCTTTCGTTGCTTGCAATAGACACAGCGGCTCATTTCGCGGTCGATCCTCCTGGTTCCGTCTTCGGTGGCGGGGGAACGAACCCATAGTCGGCCAGCGTGCGCTTTTCTTTTTTAGGCTTCCCATCGCTTGGAGTCTCGAGCCCGTTCATTTCGGCGGCGTCGGCCAATTGATACGGAACGAGGATCAGATTGTTGGTCCGATCGATGCCGAGGTCGCCGGGGGACGGCAGGTATTCGGCAATGACCTGAAACCGCTTGTCCCGTGTCATCCGCCAAACCTTGCCGGTCGTGAAATCAGACGTGTACATGTTCCCCCATCGATCGAAGTCGACCCCACGGAGATTCTGAAACCGTGCGGAAAAAAATCCGTTCGAGAACACTTCCGTCAGCTCACCTTCCGGAGAGATTTCAAAAATTTTCCCCTTGTCCCAACTGACGGCCATGATCTGCCCTGTTTTTGGATGCACTGCGACACCAGATGGTCCTGCGAGAGTTTTGTCGGACACGAGGACCGTCACCTGTTGTGTGGCGAGATCTATCCGATAGATCGTGTTGTTCAGCTGGTCGGAGCAATAGAGCATCCCCTTTCCGTCGAATGCCACATCGCTGATGTGTCCCGGAGAGGCTCTGTTCGAAGACCTGCTGGCTGGGAGGATGGGAATCGTCAGGACGGCCTTGCCGGTGCTTGCGTCGAACCCCCGCAGCAGATCCAGATCAGCGACATACAGTACGTGGTTGACGACGGCCATGCCCTTCGGAGCGTGGAGCGTGGTGTCCCCAACGCCCCCCTGGATAAATTTGCGGCTGATGATCTTCCCGTTGGCGTCGAGTTTGGTAATGAAGCCGTTGTTGTCTCGAGCATCCGGATCGCCATTGACGCTGGAAATGAAGTACTCTGTGCCTGCGGTATCGGAGACGAAGCTATATGGAGATGCCAGTTCCGTGACCGTGATCTGTGCCAGCGCCGCACTAGAGACAAAGAACGCGAATAAAAAGGCAAACAGTCCGATGGAAACTCTGAAATCGGACAAATTGGGAGGATGTTGTGTGACTGGTTTGATCAATGGTGAATCACAGTGTGTGAATCTCGAGGCAAACCATCGTAACGGTGGGGTTCAGAATCTGTCAAGGAAACGAGGCGAGTGGCCAGAGGCTTGGGGGGTAACGGCCGAAAACCCAAGAGTCGCCTCTTGCCCCTTGCCTCGCACCTCGTGCCCGCCAACCAACACGTTGACTTGCATAAAAATGCCCTGATATGGTGCGCTGATTTTTTGTCCTACTGCTCGGGGAGGAGGTTCTTGTGACAGCACGACTGATAGATGGAAAGGCATTGGCACAGCAAGTGCGTGAACGACTGGCCAAGGAGTCCGCCGAACTCTTTGCTCAGACAGGCATCAGGCCGGGGCTGGCAACGATTTTGGTCGGCGACGATCCCGCGTCGCATCTCTATGTGAAAAATAAACAAAAAGCCTGTGATGCAGCAGGTATCTATATCGACGACCACAAGCTTTCGGCCAACACGACGCAAGCCGAGTTGCTGGCGTTGATTGAAAAGAAGAATGCCGATCCGAAAATCCACGGGATTCTCGTGCAGCTCCCGCTACCGAAGCAGATCGACAGTAAGGTCATCTTGGACGCCGTGTCGCCGAACAAGGACGCCGACGGGTTTCATCCCTACAACTTCGGTCGGTTGGTGGAGGGCCATCCGGTGTTCGAAGCCTGTACACCCAAGGGTGTGATCAAGATGATCGAGTCCACCGGCGTGACGATCGAAGGCAAGCGGGCGGTCGTCCTTGGGCGAAGCAACATCGTGGGCAAGCCACTGGCGTTGATGCTGCTCCAACGTAATGCGACCGTGACCATCTGCCATTCGAAAACCAAGGATCTGCCCGCGGTCTGTCGCGAGGCGGAACTCTTATTGGTCGCCATCGGCAAGGCGAAATTCGTTACGGCGGATATGGTGCGTGAAGGAGCGGTGGTGATCGATGTCGGCACGAATCGCTTGCCGGATGGAAAAGTAGTCGGTGATGTCGATTTCGAACCGGTGAGCCGAGTAGCGGGCTGGATCAGTCCTGTGCCTGGCGGAGTCGGGCCGATGACGATTGCGATGTTGTTGGAGAACACGGTGGAATCGGCGAAGAGAATGGCAGGAGTCTAGGTGCAGGGTAGATTTCTTGCTCGTGCACCGCGCATACAGGAGACCATGGTATTGTTTACATTAAGGGCGGTGCTCGGTGGACACGCGCAGGGAAATTCACCCTGCATCTAGACCTGAGGGTGATAAGTGGTCGGAGCGAGGAGAACTCAATGAGTCGGGAGCCGCGGCGATTGAAAGACGTGCTTGATCAGGGACAATTCGCCGTGACGGTCGAGTACAATCCTCCGAAAGGGACCAACATCGCGGGCGTTTTGGACAACGCCAAACAGCTAATCGGGCGGGTACATGGAGTTAACGTCACCGATAATACCGCGGCGATCGTCAGAGCCGGGTCGCTGGCTGTATGCCGCCTTCTCTACGAACTGGGGCATGATCCCGTCATGCAGCTCACCTGCCGTGATCGGAACCGGATCGCCATGCAGTCCGATCTCATGGGGGCGTCGATGCTGGGCATTCGGAATATTCTGTGCTTAACCGGCGACTATCCGACGGTGGGTGACCATAAGGATGCCAAGCCGGTGTATGATCTCGATTCAGTACAAGTGATGCAGCTAGTACAGGGACTCAATCATGGGCGCGACTATGCCGGACATAAGTTGGATGGAGCAACGAATTTTACGATCGGGGCCGCCGTGACCCCTGAAGCGGATCCGCTCGGCCCCATGCTGGCAAAGTTTGAAGTGAAGGTGAAAGCGGGAGCCCAGTTTTTTCAGACGCAGGCGATTTACCATCCCGAGCAGTTTGCGAGTTTCATGAAGGCGGTTCGTCGGTTTAAAGTCAAAGTGTTGGCCGGGATTCTGGTGTTGCGTAACGCCAAGATGGCCGAATTCATGAATGCCAATATCCCCGGTGTATCCGTGCCGCAGGACATGATCGAGGAACTTCGGAAGGCCGGCGATAAACTGGCCGAGGATGTCGGAGTGGAGATCGCGGTGCGTACCATCAACGCAGTGCGGCCACATTGCGATGGCGTCCATATCATGGCGATTAAGGCAACCCACCGCTTACCGGACATTATCACCAAGGCCCAAATCGGCTGATGACCATCCCTGAATTCCAAAAAGCCAAGCGCGAAGGCAGGAAGCTCATCGTCGTGACAGCGTACGATGCCCTCTTCACTCGAATTGTAGAACAGGCCGGTATCGAGGCTATCCTGGTCGGGGACTCACTGGGAGTGGTCGTGCAGGGGAAGGCCAACACTTTATCGGTGACGATGGAGGAGATGCTGTACCATGCGAAGCTGGTGGCTGAAACTGCGGAGCGCGCGCTGGTCATCGCCGACATGCCGTTCATGTCCTATCAAGTGAGCAGAGAAGAGGCGCTTCGCAATGCTGGACGATTCATCCAAGCCGGGGCGCAGGCGGTGAAGCTTGAAGGGGGAGCCCACGTTGCAGATCGCATCGCGGCCATGACCCAGATCGGGATCCCAGTCATGGGCCACCTCGGGATGACCCCTCAATCGGTGCACCAACTGGGTGGATACAAAGTGCAGGGTAAGGGGAAAGACCAAGCCAAGACCTTAATGGATGACGCCAAAGCCCTCGCAGCAGCCGGGGCCTTTGCCGTGGTGTTAGAGGCAATCCCTGCCGAAGTAGCAAAGACGATTACCGATCAACTCACGATCCCGACCATCGGCATCGGCGCCGGTCCTCATTGCGACGGACAGGTCCTGGTGCTCTACGACCTTCTTGGGCTCTTCGACGGGTTTGTTCCGAAATTTGTCAAGCCCTATGCTCATCTCAAGGCCGATGCGCTCCAGGCGCTTCGTCGATATAAGGAAGAAGTTGAGCAGGGGAAGTTTCCCTCCGATTCCGAATCCTACCACTGACCGACCGCTGAAAATGCCCTCCAGCTGCGTTCTCAGTCACTCTCTCCCTCAACGTACGTGACAAAGGATGTCTCGGTCGCTCGTTCCTTGCGGCCTTGCTGAAGGACATTTTGAGCGGTCCGTCGGCGGGCAGAAGTTTACCTCTGGTTATGCAGGAGATTGAGTCGGAGCAAACGGGGCCGAGTCGAATCGGGTCGCGTAGTTCAATCACTTCCGCAGGCGTCGGAGCATGACACCTGATAGATCTGGCGGTTGTCCAACCGGATTGCCGATAATCGGTTTCCCCACACGCAACCGCTGTCGAGCACGATCAGGTTCTCTTCCACATGAAGCCCCAAGGCGGCCCAGTGGCCGCAGACGACAGTGATGTCGGTTTGTCGTCGATGGGGGTGGCGAAACCAGGGAAGATAGCCGGCTGGGGCCTGGTCAGGCGGGCCGGAGAATCCTGATAAGTCGCCTGTGGGGCTGCAGGTCCGTAGTTTCGTCAACACGCGGGCAATACTCGCAGATCGTTCGTCGCCGTCCAACGAAGGGTCCCATCGAGGGGTGAGCCCGGTGAAGAGCGTCTCCAAAAGGGCGCGGTAGTTCGGGCCGGAGAGTACCGATTCCACTTCGCGCGCCAAGCGTACTGTTTCATCGATTGTCCATTGAGGGAGAATTCCTGCGTGGATCATCAGGTATGATCCCTCGCGGTGATGGAACGGTTGGCGTCGGAGCCACTCCAACAACTCCGGCCGGTCTTCCGCCGCGAGCACGTCCTGGATTGTGTCTTTCCGACGAAGGGGGACAACCCCTTCAGCAACTGCGAGTAGGAAGAGGTCGTGGTTGCCGAGCACGACACGTGCCCCGGACCCAAGATTCTTGATGAACCGAAGAACCGCGAGGGAAGCTGGTCCGCGATTGACTAAATCGCCGACGAACCACAAGCGGTCCGTCGTAGGATCAAAGTTGATGTGATCGACCAGTTGACGGAGTTGCGTCGCGCAACCTTGAACATCGCCGATCGCATACGTAGCCATGGAGGGGGTGGCGTGCGTCAGTTGAATCGAGATCGTGCAGGAGCGAATCTCACGGGAATCGTGCTTCGATCACGCTTTTGAGTCCGCCCCGCGCCGCAAACGTGCCGGTGACTTTTGCCCACACTGGGTGGCAGGCCCTGACGACATCCTGCAGGATGCGGTTCACGGAATTCTCGTAAAAAATGCCTAGATTCCGATAAGCATGGATGTACATTTTGAGTGACTTGAGTTCCAGGCAGTCTTTGTCCGGCATGTAGTGGAGTGTAATCGTCCCGAAATCAGGGAGGCCGGTTTTGGGACAAATGGCGGTGTACTCGGGGATTTCGATGGTGATCTCATAGCCCTTGTACTGGTTGGGAAATGTTTCGATGCCGGGCAGCGGGTCGGTCAGACCACTCCTCGCGTGCCGTTCGTTGTAGCCTAACCGTGTTGCCTTTGTCTTTCCCGTCTTGTGTGACACCGCAACTTCTCTCTAAACCTGTACCGTTCGGTGAGCGGCTCTCGTCTCTCGTGAAGCGTATCTCGTGCCGGATCTCGACGCTTCACACTTCACGAGGGACGGTTCACGATTTCACAACTGCTTCATCCACTCAACTTGGCCAAGACGCTCGAGCTCATTGTAGAGGGTGACCCAGGGGCAGGGCATCTCGGGGTACACTTCGCAGAGTCCACCTTTCCGAACGCCACCGCAAGGGCCGTGGCTCATGAACTTGGGACATTCAGCCTTGAGAGAACCGTCGGGAATCGGCGGGCGCTTATGGACACCACCAGCGTGCTGAGCCCCTTCTTCTTCTCCCGGAATGAGGACACGGTTCGGCATGCTGCCTAGTGTAGACAGATTTGCGCCAATCGGCAATGATCTACCGTGATTTTCTGGCCAAGATCGCAGACGAGACATCGCGATCCAGCCCGGTCTTAATCAGTCTGTTAGGGCGAATGGCCTATGGGCGTTCCGCGGGGGTAGGCCTTCTTTCGGCTAGGGTGGGTCTTCTGCGAAGTTGCGTTGATTATCAGGAAGTTATAGAATTTTTACGGTCAGGCCTCGGCGCGGAGCCGTGGCAACATATTCGTTGACAGTCTTTTTTCGGCTTTGCTAGGATGACTTCACTTTTGGAAGCCCATAAACGGGTCGTCTCCGTTCTTCCAACCTCGACGTCCTTCGAATTTGTTTCGTATAACACGATTGTTCTGATCAGCAACGGATGCCCGTTGCAGTGAGAGAGGGAGGTGCCGGATGAGTCTTGATTACGTCAAATTTTCGAACGGTTTTGAGAAGTTCATGCCGAAGGAATATCGGGACATGGTCGAACATGGCCCCTTCGGCAAGAAAGTGTCCGTATCGCAGATGGGGAGCTTCAAGGAAGTCCTCGAAGAGCATCCCATGTGCGCCGGCTGCGCGATGACCCTCTTCATTCGGCTCGCCATGATTGCGTTCCCCAATCCCGAAGACACCATCACGGTCGGCACCGCCGGATGTGGTCGTCTGGCAATCTCGCAGGCTGCGATTCCCTTCGTGTACGGCAACTATGGCGACCAGAACGGCGTCGCGAGCGGATTGTCCCGTGGTCTCCGTCTCCGGTTCGGCGACAAACCGAAAGATGTCGTGGTCATGGCCGGCGACGGCGGAACCGCTGATATCGGCTTCCAGCAAGTCCTCCACTCCTGGTTCCGGAAAGAGCGTTTCACGACGATCATGTTGGATAACGAAGTTTACGGGAATACGGGCGGACAGGAGAGCGGGATGACGAATCGTGGCGCTGTACTGAAGATGGCGCCGCTCGGAAAGAAATTCGAGAAGATGGACATGGTGCAAATGGCGAAAGTCGCCGGCTGTGCGTACGTGGCGACCGTCGTACCGAATAACCCCCGCCGTGTCGAGAGTGTCATCAAAAAAGCCGTGCTGATTGCCCGCGAAGTCGGCGCCACCTATATCCAAGCCTACACGTCGTGCAACATCGAATATGCGATCCCGACCGATAAGGTTATGGAAGATGCGAAGACCGTTGAGAACGATCGCTATGCCTTCTCCGAATATATCAGCGACGAAGCCAAGCAATACTTGACCGAGCGGTACGGCTACAGGGAATTTCTCCCGAAGCCCGCTGCTCCCGCCGCTGCAATTCCTGGCAAGGCCTAAGCCGACGAAAGGGAGGCTGGATCATGGCAAAGCGATTCAATATTCGGATGGCAGGCGTCGGCGGACAGGGTGTCGTCACTGGCTCTCACATTCTGAGCACCGCCGTCATCAATGCGGGCGGCGAGAGCACGATCGTCCCGTTCTACGGGTCGGAAAAGCGGATGGCGCCGGTCGAAAGCTATGTGCGGGTGTCGGACGAAGCGATCTATGAAATCGGTGAAATCACGTTTCCTCACATCATTATTATCTTCCACCCTCAGGTCATCACGCACGGCAAGTCCTACACGATGCCGTTCTATTTCGGATTGAAAGAAGACGGGATCGCGTTGATCAACAACGATGGACCGATGAAACTGCACAAGGACCAGCAGCGTGAGCTGGAAGAGCGACGTGCGAAGCTCTACTATTTCCCGGCGACGAAGATCTCTTTGGAAGTCGCGGGCATGGATCTCGCCACGAACATGGCGTTGATGGGAGCTATCGGAGCCATTACCGGGCTGACGAACATGGCGGGGTTGGAGCAGGCCGTGAAGGACCGGTTCCTCGGGAAAGGATTCGTTGTGTCCGGCGGAACGGCTGCGCTCGACAGCGTTGTGGAGCGAAAGTTCAAGAAGAAACAGGAACTCATTGAAAAGAATGTGGCCGTGATGCGGGCTGGGTGGAACTACGCCGTCGACCACGGTTGGGCTTCCCCCGACGTCAAGCGCGTGGAAGAGCCGGTCGCGGCGGCCAGCGCGTAAAAGGAGCACCATGTATCTTGTAGCCGATATCAATGTTGAAATTTGCGCCGCCAAGAGCTGCAAACTCTGCACGCAGTATTGCCCGGAGGCCAACACGATCCTGTACAGCGATGAAATGGGGAAGGATAAGGGCTTCAAATACGGTTCAGCCTATGTGGCGGTGGACCGGTGTAAAGGCTGCGCACAATGCGTGTGGGTCTGCGACAACATGGCGAAGAACAACGCGATCAAGATGATCATGATCGACCAGTTGCCGAAGGCCGCCTTGACCGACAACATTACTTATGGTGAGAAAAGCACGACGGCGGTATTGGCGAGCCCGGTGGTCGGGTAAAGGTAAGGGCGTCAGAAAGGGGAATGGGCGTGGCAACAACGCAAGATACCAGAGAGAAAATCATCGTTCCAGGACCGGCGGGCTTTCATCCTCCCTCGGCTGCCCAGTTAGGTGTCGCACTGCCCGATCCGGGGCAAGGACTCTATTATGGGTTGCTTGAGCCGAACGAGGAAAAGGTCATCGAAGAGATGGCCCGCAAGATGCTCACGAGCCCGAACGCCACAATCTTTCCTGGGCCGCTCCTCCTCTGGGCTTGGAATGATCATGCGGTGGAAAAGGCCAAGGCCACGCTGGAAATCGCGGCACAGATCCCTGACGTCATGATTATCCCGATGCCGGACTACCGGCCGAAGTATCCGAAGATCGATCCGGAAGAAGTCATCAACCCCAACCATCCGAATCTGACGATCTGGGGCAACAAGATCGAAGCCTGCATCTTCATCGGCGTTCACTGCCACTATGCGAACCTGACGCTCAAGATGATCCGCGCCGGAACGAATTGTTGCACGATGGCGATTTGCGCGGAGCAAGGCCATGAAGACGCCATGTTGACGATTCGCGACTCCGATACGGCCAAAATCAAGCGGGTGGCCCAGATCTTTAAGAAGGTTCGCGAGCAGATGGGCATCAAGTTGCCGGGCAGCGGCGAAAATGTCCGGTTTACCGGAACCCAGTCCAAAGTTCATGGCGGAAAAACCCACACCAATCCGATGACCTTCGCTCCGTCTCCTGCCGGTGCCGGCAGTGCAGCAGCATTTGGTCATTCCGCTGAACACATGAAGCGGGAAGGATAGGCTGAGCGACACAGCTCACCATTTTTGAGAGGTGCGATCATGAGCGAAGCGTTGGAAGCTGAGCAAAAAACCAATCCGCAGGGCGATCCGATCGCCAGCGAGCCAGAGCAAAAGACCAACCCGCAAGGTGATCCGATCACCAGCGTTGCGGCTCCCAAGTTGGACGGGAAAAAGGATCCCCACGCCGAAGCCAAACGGCAGAAGGTGGTGACACCGGAATATCTGTTCCACGAAGCCCCGCGAACCAAGGAATTCATCACCGGCAGTGAAGCGGCCAAGGAAGCAATCCGCCGGTCGAACGTCGACCTGGCCGTCGCCTATCCGATTACCCCACAGAGCGAAACGATGCAGCTCGTCGGCGTGCTGTACGGCGAAGGGTATGTGAAAGAATATTATCGCGGTGAAGAGGAAGTGGGTGTGATGGCGGCGATTGCCGGTGGTTCCCGGGCGGGCGTCCGATGCTTCACGGCGACAGCCGGTCCCGGAACCTTGAGAGGAATGGAAGGGATTGCTTCATGGCCGGGCCACCGATTGCCAGCCGTGGCGATGTTTACGTGCCGGGTCGTGAACGCCCCCTTGGCCATTCAGCCCGACAACATCGAGGTTGCCTATCTCCTCAACTGCGGCATGATCGTCTTTCACGCCGAGAACCAGCAAGACATGTTCGATTTCATCATGGCCGGCTTTACGATCAGCGAGAAGAACGACGTGACATTGCCGGTCGGTGTCTGCTGCGACGGGTTCTTTGTGACCCATGCCCGTGGCTATGTCCGGATGCAGGATCGCGGTCTGAAGCTGCCTCCGCGAGAGGCCTGGCGTGGTGCAGTGCCGGTGCTCGATGCGGAAAATCCGCCTGCTCGTCTCTCACGAGACGCCCCGGTCCAAAAATCGAACTTCATGGCGTACAACATCCACGCGGTCTGGCAGCAGGAAGTGTGGGCTGCTGTTGAACGGTCCCGCAAGTACATCAATAGGTACGTGGGTGGCCTGCTCACAGCGGAGAATGTTGACGGGGCAGACGCCATCATCATCGCATCGGGCAGTGCTGCCGCGCAGTCGCGCGAGGCTGTTCGTCTCTGCACGGAGAAGGGCATTAAAGTCGGCTTGATCAAGGTCCGCTCCCTTCGTCCATTCCCGACCCAGGAATTACGAAAGCTCTGTGCGAATGCCAAGCTCATCGTCGTACCGGAGTTCAACTACGTCGGCTGGCTGGCCAAAGAGGTTGCCACAGCGATTTATGGCTATTCCAAGGCCAAAATCATCGGCGGTCCTCGGGTGTATGGTGGTCAGTCGATGCCAGTCGAATTGATCGTGGACGAGGTCGAGTCCGGTCTGACCGGCAAGAAGTCCACCAACGTGGCGATGTCGTCGATTATGGGTGGCACGGTCAATCCGGATGAAGTCGCGCATTTCATGCGTAGTATCTAACGGCGCGCGGCCTGCTGAAATGTAAAGAGCCTGTCCGGAGAATATGCCGGACAGGCTCTTTTTTTTCCGCGCGCCGCGTACCTGGTTATTCGTGAAGCGCATCTCGCCAGTATTTACCGAACGGCGCTCACGAGATATGAACGACGAGCTATCCCTGCAGATCGTCCTGGATGAGTTCCTCGCTCTCAGGCATGCCGTACGCCACGAACTTGGCGTAGGAAAGATAGATCATGGCGCTATCACGCATGGCTTTCGAGCCCTGACTCAATCGGACGACTTTGTCGGTGTCGGAATTCGGAGCTGAGCGCAGTGTCTCCACATGACTGTGTAGCAGTTCCGTAAACCGCTCCATGGATTTCTCGACGTCTTTGTACGCGAGTAGAATGGCGTCGGTCATAGTTGTCCTCCTCAACGACATCAGCATACACTAGCCCATGGGGCCCTTCAACGACCGGCGGCCGGCCACACTCTCGTCCCTTGTGCTACGAACCCTCGAACGACTCAGCCAAGGAGATGGGGCGAGAAGCGACAGAATCGCGCAGACAGTCGCCGAACTGTCGCGGCTGTTCACGAAAGAACGGGCTGAGCTGAGTCGCTCATACCTCGACGATCCGAAGAGTGCCGCAGCCTATTGCGTCTATTTTCTCCCCGTCAATCTCTCAAAGATCCAAGTGCTTCTTGATGAACTCACGCTCGAGTCCCTGGCGGGAGAAGAAGAGTCGAGCATGAAAGTCCTCGATCTGGGGTCCGGCCCTGGGACGGGCGGATTGGCCGTTCTTGATTGGCTTCATCACCAGCATCCTGAGTTGGCCCGGCGTCTCTCGGTCATGGCCGTCGACTCATCCAGTGGAGCAGTGCGGCTTGCGCAGAATTTCTGGAATGCCTACTGTCAGGAAGCCGGGACCGTCGGTGCCACTCTCTATCCATACGAAGGGAACCTTGAGCGGGCGCAGAAAGAGTCCTGGCGCCACCAGGCGAAAGAACGAAGCCCGTTCGATCTCATCATCATGGCAAACTGTCTGAATGAACTCTTCGCCGCAGCGCTCGATCCAATTGTCTTGCGTACACAACTGGTAGCAGACCTCCTCCCGCTTCTCAAGCCCCACGGCACGATCATGCTCATGGAGCCGGCATTGCGGCAGACGTCGCGAGCCCTCCATCAGGTTCGTGACCGATTGCTCCAAGAGCAGCGCTGCACGATTTACAGCCCCTGTCTCCATGAGCGAAATTGCCCGGCGCTGGTGAATCCGGATGATTGGTGCCATGAAGAACGGCCATGGGACACACCGGCCCATATTCTCGAGATCGATCGAGAGGTGGGCTTCATCAAGGATGCCCTGAAGTTTTCGTATCTGTTGCTTCGTAAGGACGGGCGCACGATTGTGCAGAGGCAACCGGATGTCTATCGGGTGGTGAGTGAGTTGCGGGAATTCAAAGGGGAGAAGCGGGCCTGGCTGTGCAACGAGCTGGGGCGGCAGGACGTTGGACGACTCGACCGAAAGGCATCGCCCGAGAATGCGGCAGTGGATGACTGGCATCGAGGTGCAATCGTACGGATAAGCGACATAGTCAGAAAGACCAAGGGCGATCGTCTGGGAACAGTCGGGAGAATTTCAGATTCTGCGTCTGTTGAGATCATCCGTCCTGTCTAAACTTTTCCAACCAATACAGAGGAAGTGTACGCCCTCTCGCTCCGGCGCCTCTCGCGCCACCCCTTCCACGGCGCTCTGCAGTGGAAGCCTTCTGGAATTCCTTCAGCTGCAATCGTTCGATCGCAGTGCTTCTGTCAGTTCCAGCTTTCCTTCTGCAGACGCCGGGTGGGGACCCCACCGCTCCCGCGCAAGTCGCTCGATGCCGCACCCTTCCCTATAAAGTATGGAAACGGGACCGATCGCTCTTAGACCGGTCCCGTTGCTTGGACTAGTGCCCGAATATCGCTATAGCACGTTGGAGCTGTGTAGTGGATAGCATTGACAAGTGATTGAGCGCAAGTAAGAATCGCCTCCTAGCTCACGGTCTGTGTTCGTGTACTATGCCAAGCAGTTTGCCGAATAGTTGGACCTTCCGTTTAGGGAGTCGGGTAATATGACTCAGATTCTCGCTGCACTTACGCACGAATACGTCCTTGTCGCATCTGACCGACAACTCACCTTCACCAGTGGTCTGCACAAAGGCGAGATTGCCGACGACAACACCTGCAAGCTCGTGTCCCTATGTGGCGTTTGGGGGATAGCTTATACGGGGTTCTCCCAACTTCAAGGGGTACCTACGCATGAGTGGATTGCCGTGCGTCTTGCTGAAAACGGGTGCCGAAGCCCATACGTAGCTGTTCAGATCCTTGCTGATTCGGCCCCATCAGCATTGAGAGCAGCCCCCTTTCTCCTGGAACTCACGTTCTTAATCGCGGGATGGACGAGGTTGGCTGATCATAAGACACTTCAGCCTCATTTTTTGCTAGTCTCAAACATGCACGAACGAGACGGGAAATTACGGCCTAGTCCAGGGTCCGACTTCCATTTTTTCGAGCGAAGATTGAAGGCAGAGGAGGTCTACGTTAGCCGTGTCATCGGCCAGCCACTTCCAAATGGCCGCGGAAAATATCTTGACCGATTTCTACGGCGACTGCTGAAACATAAAATTGGACCGAAGCCTGCGATGCAAGCTTTTGCAAACGAAATCATCAATACTTCTCGGTCTAAGGGGACTGTTGGTCAGAAAATCCTTGCCTTCTCGATTCCGAAGGCGGCGGCTGAACGAACATACCAGACAGGGAACTATGTGCTGTTGGCCATGGAGCCGGATCGGTGTAACATAGCGTTTTGTTATTTCGACCCGGTCTACTCTCAATTGCGTCAGTATGGACCAACTTCCACGTGTGGGGAGTCGGCTGTGACAGATATAGTGACTGAGAATGATCCTGCCCGTGACTACCAAAGTTCAAGCGTCAGGCTTCTGCACCTGCCGAAACCGAAGTCCTAACAATCGCGAAACAGGAAAGGTCCTGGGACTATCTCGAACTCTTGAGGCTGCTCAAAAAGACCTTCCAGCAAGGCCACATTTCTTGATAAGGCGACGGGTCTAGGAGCGACTCGTCGCCGTTTCATTTTTTAGAGCAGCGCTGGCCGGTTCTGCGTCGCGAATCGCGGAGGCGGCCGATTTGTTTTGCATGAGGATCGGTAAGTAGGTGCCGACCGCCGACTTCACCGGAGGCGCGGGGACCCAATGAGATTTCAGCGAGAAGGAAATCTGGAACTGACCACAGCACCATGGTCGCAGACCATGGCTACGGGAATTCCAGAAGGTTTCCACTCGCTGGAACCCAGAAGGGTCGCGCCGGGAGGTGTGGAGGCGGGAGGCGCCCACTTGCTGAATGATTTAAAAAATCTTAAGAGAGTGGGCTAGTCTGCTTCAGGCTCTGAACTTCCATGCTGGTGCGAGACCCGATCCTCGTCGAACAACTCTTCCATCTCCTCCGCGATCATATCCCGATCGTTCGGGACAGAGATGAGCGGGATTTCTTTGCGCGCCTTCGGCTGATTGTCCGCCTCAGGGGGCTGCGGTTGTTTTGGCTTCTCACTCATATCCGAAGTATACACCTTTCTAGAGAAGGAAAGGTGAGCTATTCGAAGGCTTCCAGCGAGGACTTCTCAGGGAAGGTCCTCTTGCAGTTCGTGCAGGTGACGAAGTAGATGGCTTCCCGTACTGACATCGTGATGCGAAAATCCAGACTAACTCCCCGTTGATTGCAGGCCGTGCAGGAAATCTCCTTGAGTCGATAGGGCACGTCCGGCTGAGTGCGGAGATAGAATTCCATATCGGTGTAAACCGGAAAGCTGTAGAAACATTTCTTGCAGACGCCCCGCCATTCCCCGTCGGGGTTCATGAATCGCTGGTCGATCCCAAAGCTGCTGCCTTTACAGATGGCACACTGGACCGTGGCAAGCCTGGATTCGACGGTCTCGACAGTTGGGTTTGGCATGAAGGTGTTATTCTGGGCGGAGATTGATTCGTGCAGGTGAGTATAACGTTGCCTCGAAAGAGACTGCAACCGGATTGAAAAAGGATTTCCTTGACCTGGTCAGCCCGCTGCCTATACTGAGGCCACCATGCATCAGATCACGGACAGGTTATTTGTGGGAAACATTTACGATGCCGAGCAGCCGACCTCGCAAGTGAGCGCGGTGCTGCTCGTCGCGGAGGAATACGATATCGATGCTCCGGGCGGGGTCATTTATGAACGGATTGCCTTCAAGGAATACGGTGAAGTCTCTTCTCTGTCATTGGCCCGTGCAGTTGATTGGGTCGAACGACACCTCTCGGACAATCGGGTGATGGTCTGTTGCCGTGCGGGGATGGGCCGATCGGTGTCCGTTGTAATGGCCTATCTTTGTTGTGTGGAAGGAATGATCTATGCCGATGTGCTGAAGTTGGTGATGGCACGCCGTCCCGGTGCGATGCCACTGCCGAAACTCGAAGAGACAATTCAAGATGTTCTCCGCTTCCGCAAGTCCGCGCCACGGTCTTAGACGACTGGTCTGATCGCTGAGAACTGATTGTCCCTTAGGCACCAGTGTCTCACCCGCGACAGTCGTTGCCTTTCCCATCCTGATCATGGCCTAATTGTCACTTAGTTGGGACAGCGGTATTCTCTGGTCGTTTCGAGGATTGGTTCCATGCCTGAACTGCCCGAAGCCGAAGTTGTGGCCGATCAGCTGCGCAAATGTCTCCTCGGGTCCCAACTCACCGACTGCTGGGTTGGACGGACAGACATCATCCGTGAGGGGAGTCGGATGTTTCCCTGGTTTATCGGTACAACCCTTCAAGGAATCGAGCGGTATGGCAAAAGTGTGGCGATGGGGTTTTCGAAGGACGATGAGCTCCGGTATGTTGTGGCTGAACTCGGCATGACCGGTCTTCTTCTTTTTCGATCTGCTCAGACGAAACATCCTCAACATGTGCATGTCAGGATGTCGTTTGCCGGGGGAAAGGAGCCGGAACTACGGTATTGGAATCCCCGCCGATTTGGGCGCCTCTCGTTGGTCGATCAGGCTGGCCTCGGCCGGTATGTGACCAGACGGTTTGGGTGCGACCCCCTGTCTGTCTCTCGAGAAGATTTTTCCCGGATCTTACAAGCTCGGCGCGGCCGGCTCAAACCCATGTTGATGCATCAACAGGTAATTGCGGGAATCGGGAATATTTATGCGAACGAGATTCTGTTCCGCGCGGGATTGCACCCGAATCGAGAAGTCAGTCGGCTCCGTGAGGCGACGAGGCTCAAGCTATATGACACGATGCAGACGGTGCTCCAAACGGCGATCGCCTATGGCGGCTCCAGCGTCAGGGATTTCTTCGCACCCGATGGGACGGAAGGCCGCTACAAGCACCAGCATCTGGTCTACGGAAAGGAAAACCAGCCCTGTCCCAATCACTGTGGACGGATGATCCGGCGCCTCCAAAGCGAGCGCAGTTCATTTTTCTGTCCCGCCTGCCAATCACTCCGATCCTCACGATAATGGCAGAGCTCTGGCACACCTTTGCCTGATAAAAAATATACCCATATTTTCAGCCGGTTAGGCGGTCAATCGCATGGCCGTCCATCCGATAGGCCTTTTGATCCTGCGCACTTAGTACCTCTGGTGTATTGAGTCATCCTGTCGATTTCGCTAGAATCCCTCTCCCCTTAGCAGCGATCTTCACACGTAAGGAGCGACGTTATGGCCAAGGTCTTGGAAGGTCCCGGAATGGGACTGATGAAGAAGTGGGGGATTCATGTCCCTCATTACGTGGTGGTCACCTCAGTTGATGAACTCACCAAACTCGGGCAAGTCAATGATTGGCTGAAAAAATCCAAGCTCGTGGCGAAGGCCCACGAAGCGTTGGGGTCCCGCTTTAAACTCGGTCTTGTCAAAGTTGATCTGGATTTCAAGGGTGCTGAGGCCGCGGCCAAAGAAATGATCGGCCGTCAGGTCGGTAGCATTACCGTTTCTCAAGTGATTGTCTCCGAGATGATCCCTCACAAGGAAGAATATTATTGTGCGGTGAAATCAACCCGCGAGGGGGCTGAGATACTCGTCGCCAATTGCGGCGGGATCGAAGTCGAATCCAACTGGGATCGCGTCAAGCGACTCACGCTGGAGGTCGGTGAACATCCCACTCCGGAAGGACTGGAGAAATTGGTCAAGGATGCCGGCTTTACCGGTTCGCTCGCCAAGAAAATGGCAGATTTCGCCGGCAAGATGTTTATCTGCTTCGACAATGAGGATGCGCAGTATCTGGAAGTGAACCCGGTCGTTGTCCGCGAAGGCGACGGAGAACTGGTCGCACTGGACGCCGTCACCCTCCTCGATGGCGATGCGAAGTTCCGCCATCCGGATTGGAACTTTGCCTTCGCGGCCGAATTTGGTCGCGCCTATTCCAAGAACGAGATGGAAGTGATGGCGGTGGATTCCAAGATCAAGGGCTCGGTAAAATTCATTGAAATTCCCAGTGGGGACACGGCGATGCTGCCGGCCGGTGGTGGCGCCAGCGTCTACTATTCGGACGCAGTCGTGGCGCGCGGCGGTAAGCTTGCGAACTATGCCGAATATTCGGGCGATCCACCCGATTGGGCGGTGGAAGTCTTGACCGACAAGGTCTGCTCATTGCCGGGGATCAAGAACATTATTGTCGGCGGCGCGATCGCCAATTTCACGGACGTGAAAAAGACCTTTGGCGGCATCATCAACGGCTTCCGCAAGGCCAAGTCCGAAGGCAAGCTAAATGGCGTCCGAATCTGGGTGCGCCGGGGTGGCCCGCGTGAAAAAGAAGGGCTTGATGCGATGCGTGCGCTTAAGGATGAGGGATTTGAGATCCATGTGTTTGATCGCAACACACCGCTCACCGACATTGTCGATAAGGCGCTCCAAACGAAGTAGCCTGCCACATTGTCCATGACCATACTGACATAACGGGAGATCCCGATGAGTATTCTCGCCAACAAAGACACCCGCGTCGTCATTCAGGGTGGCCAAGCAGGTGTCAACGCTGCCCGCCGCATGGCTGAGTTTTGTTACCTCATCAAAAAGCAGCTGAACGTTGAAGCGTTTGTCTATCCGCCTGATGCCGGCAAGACCAATGAGATTCCCTACGGCAGCGGGCTCCTCGCCATTCCCGTCTACAAGAGTATTGCCGAAGCAACGAAGCACCATCCGTCAATCAACACCAGCCTCGTGTACATCGGGGCGGATCGCGCGATGAGGGGCGGCATGGAAGCGCTCGACGATCCGCACATTAAGCTCGTGTCCATGATCACGGAGGGTGTGCCGGAAAAAGACGCCAAACTGCTCGGTGCGCATGCGAGGAAACTGGGTAAAGTCTTCAACGGGCCGTCTTCCATCGGCATCATCTCGGCGGGCGCCTGTCGGTTGGGTGTCATCGGCGGAGCGTTCGACAATCTGGTGCTCTCCAAGCTCTATCGCGAAGGTTCCTTCGGTGTTATTACCAAATCCGGTGGCCTTTCC
This sequence comes from Nitrospiraceae bacterium, assembly GCA_035623075.1. Taxonomy (NCBI): domain Bacteria; kingdom Pseudomonadati; phylum Nitrospirota; class Nitrospiria; order Nitrospirales; family Nitrospiraceae; species Nitrospiraceae bacterium. The sequence continues at coordinate 71,507 of DASPUC010000003.1, forward strand.
AACGAAATCATCTGGATCTGCTCGCAATTCGCCGACGGGATCACGACGGCGATCGGCATCGGCGGCGACGCTTATCCCGGCACTGACTACGTGAGTTACCTGGAAATGTTCGAGAACGATCCGCAGACGAAAGCTGTCGTCATCGTCGGGGAGATGGGTGGCGATCTTGAGGAGCGCGCGGCTGAGTGGTACGGCGCCAAGAAGCGACGGATTAAGTTGATCGGTGTCGTCTCCGGGTTCTGTCAAGAAAGTCTGCCGAAGGGGATGAAGTTCGGCCATGCCGGAGCCAAGGAAGGCATGAAGGGCGAGGGTTCAGCCCGTTCAAAGTCCGATGCGCTGAAGAAGGCTGGCGCGATTGTGCCTCCGACGTTCGGCGCGCTCGGTCCCGCGATCAAGGAAACCTATCAAGAGCTGTTGAAGTCCGGTCAGGTCAAGGAAGTGACTGAGCCGATTGTGCTGCCGAAGTTGCCGAAGTCCGTGGAAGAAGCGATGAAGGCGGACGAAGTCATGGTAGCGCCGCTGATCCGTACAACCATCAGTGACGACCGGGGCGACGAGCCCTGCTATGACGGTTATCCGGCCTCCGAACTCATCAATAAAGGCTACGAAATTCCACACGTCATCGGTCTTCTGTGGGACAAGCGGGTCATCTCGAAGCAGGAAGCCGAGATCATCAAGCGGATCATGATGCTCTCTGCCGACCATGGCCCTTGCGTCAGCGGGGCCTACGCAACCATCTTAGCGGCTTGCGCCGGTATCGGATTGTCGCAGTCCGTGGCGGCCGGGTTGATTATGATCGGTCCCCGCTTCGGCGGCGCCGTCACCGATGCCGGTCGATACTTCAAGTATGCGGTCGACAATAAGATGTCCGTCGACGAGTTCCTGGCCCATATGAAGAAGAACGTCGGTCCGGTGCCGGGGATCGGCCACCGCGTGAAGAGCCTGCGCAATCCGGACAAGCGCGTAAAGGAACTGGTCGGGTACGTCAAGAGTTTAAACATCAAGACGCCCTGTCTCGATTTCGCGCTGGAGGTTGAAAAAGTGACGGCAGCCAAGAAGGATAACCTAATTCTGAACGTCGACGGGACGATGGCGGCGGTGCTGGTCGATATTGGATTCCCAGTCGATAGCTTGAACGGCTTCTTCATTCTGTCGCGCACGATCGGGCTGATCGGCCATTGGGTCGATCAGAAGCGCCAGGATAGCCGTCTGATCCGGCTGTTCGACTACCTGGTGAACTATGCAGCGCCAAAAAGGCGGGAAGTGCCGCCGCTGAAATAAAGCTGACAGCTGATGGCTTTCAGCTATCAGCCAAACCGAACGGAGATAGCCATGTCACTCGAACTCGCAAGAAAGCTCTACGCCAAGATGCCGGATGTGTGTGCCAAGGCCAGGAAGAAATTCGGTCATGGTCTGACGCTGGCAGAGAAAGTGCTCGTTTCGCATGCCGACAATTTGGATACGCAAACCTGGGAGCGGGGCAAAGCCATGCTGGCGCTGCGACCTGATCGCGTTGCCATGCAGGATGCCACGGCCCAGATGGCGATGTTGCAGTTTATGCAGGCGGGCAAAAAGAAAGCGGCGGTGCCCAGTACGATCCACTGCGACCACTTGATCCGCGCTGAAATGGGGTCCGAGAAGGACCTGCTTCGCGCCATGGATGAGAACAAGGAGGTCTACAATTTTCTTGCATCCGCCGCGAAGAAGTACGGCATTGGATTCTGGAAGCCGGGCGCTGGCATCATCCACCAAGTTGTCCTGGAGAACTATGCGTTTCCAGGAGGCTTGATCATCGGAACTGACTCACACACGCCGAATGGAGGCGGACTGGGCATGTTGGCGATCGGTGTTGGTGGTGCCGACGCGGGCGAAGTCATGGCCGGCTTGCCCTGGGAAGTGCTCCATCCGAAATTGATCGGGGTACGGCTCGCCGGGAAACTGAGCGGCTGGGCATCGCCCAAGGATGTGATCCTCTATCTTTGCGGGCTGCTGACCGTAAAGGGCGGCACCAACAAGATCGTCGAATACTTTGGTCCTGGCGCCGAGACCATCAGCGCAACCGGCAAGGGCACGATCTGCAACATGGGCGCGGAACTCGGAGCCACGACCTCTGTTTTCCCCTTCGACCAGAAGATGGTCGCGTACATGAATATCACTGATCGGGCGGATCTGTCGAACTTGGCGCAATCGCACAAAGAACTTCTCGTGGCCGATCCTGAGGTCTATCAATCGCCCGAGAAGTATTACGACCAGATCGTCGAGGTCGATCTATCGAATCTGGAGCCGCATGTCGTCGGACCTCATACGCCGGATCTCGCGAGACCGATTTCCACGCTGGCGGCGGAAGCGAAGGAAAAGGGGTATCCGGTCGAGCTCAAGGCGGCATTGATCGGCAGCTGTACGAACTCTTCCTATGAAGACATCAGCCGGTCCGCGCACATTGCACGACAAGGGCTCAAAGCCGGCATGAAAGCCAAAACGTCCTTCCTCGTATCGCCGGGCTCTGAGCGCATCTATCACACGATGAAGCGTGATGGTTTCCTGGATACGTTCGAGAAGTTGGGCGGCACGGTCCTGTCGAATTCCTGTGGCCCATGTATCGGGCAATGGAAGCGAGCCGATGGCATAAAGGGCAGGGCGGATTCGATCGTCAGTTCGTTCAACCGGAACTTTCCGGGCCGCAACGATGGCATCAACGAAACATTGTCGTTCCTAGCCAGTCCGGAAGTCGTCACTGCCTATGCATTGTCCGGCGATCTTGGATTTGATCCGGTCAATCAGAAGCTCAAAGGTGCTGACGGGAAGGAGTTCAAGCTGGAGCCGCCGGTGGGTGAAGAATTGCCTGCGAAGGGATTTGCAAAGGGAGAAGAGGGGTTCGTGGCACCGGCGGAAGACGGCGATGCCTTGACCGTCGACATCCCACCGACGAGCGAACGATTGCAGTTGTTGCAGCCGTTTCCACGTTGGGATGGGAAAGATTTCGAAAGGCTCCCGCTTTTGATCAAGACCAAGGGCAAGACGACGACCGACCACATTTCTCCGGCCGGTCCGTGGCTCAAGTACCGTGGGCATCTCGACAAGATCAGCGACAACATGTTCCTGGGGGCGAATAACGCGTTCGCTTCGGAGCCGGGCAAGGGCACGGATGTCCTGACCGGTGAATCAGGCCTGACGATTGCGCAAATCGCCAGGCGGTATAAAGCAAAGGGGGTCGGCTCGATCGTGGTCGGCGACGAAAATTACGGCGAGGGCAGCAGCCGCGAGCATGCGGCCATGTCGCCCCGTTTCCTCAACGTACGCGTCGTCATTGCGAAGAGCTTTGCCCGCATCCATGAGACCAATTTGAAGAAGCAGGGAATCTTGGCGTTGACCTTCGCTGACCCGAAGGATTACGAGAAGATCGAGCAGCAGGACCGCATCAGTGTGACGGGGCTGAACAGTCTGGCCCCTGGCAAGCCGGTGCAGGTGACGATTCATAAGACGGATGGCAAGGCGCTCACCATCCAGGCGAACCACAGCATCACCGAGCAGCAGATTGCGTGGTTCAAGGCGGGTTCGGCATTGAACGCGCTGAACTAAACCAGTAACTCAAAGAGGGAGCGTTATGGCAAGCAAAGCAGACAAGATCATCTATACGAAGACCGACGAAGCGCCGATGCTGGCAACCTACTCGTTTCTGCCGATCATCAATGCGTTCTCGAAGGCGGCGGGCGTGTCCGTCGAATTGCGGGACATCTCACTGGCCGGGCGCGTTCTTGCGGTGTTTCCGGAATATTTGACCCCGGCGCAGAAGCAGCCGGATGCCTTGGCCGAGTTGGGCGAGCTGGCCAAGACGCCGGAAGCCAACATCATCAAGCTGCCGAACATCAGCGCCTCGATCCCGCAATTGGTGGCCACGATCAAGGAATTACAGAAGCAGGGGTTCAAGCTGCCGGACTATCCGGAGAATCCGAAGGACGACAAGGAAAAGGAGATCAAGGCCCGCTACGACAAAGTCAAAGGGAGCGCGGTCAATCCGGTGTTGCGCGAAGGCAATTCAGATCGCCGCGCGCCGCTCTCCGTGAAGGCCTATGCCAGAAAACACCCACATAAGATGGGTGCCTGGACCTCCGATTCCAAGACCCACGTCACCCACATGAAGGGCGGCGATTTCCGATCGAATGAAAAATCCCTGACGATTCCTGCTGCGACCACGGCGAAAATCGAGTTTGTCGGCGCGGACGGTAAAGTCACGGTGTTGAAGGATAAGATCGCGTTGCAAGCAGGCGAGGTGCTCGATGCCACGTTCATGAACGTCAAGGCCCTGCGCGCGTTCCTTGAGGAGCAGATCGAGGATGCGAAGAAGCAAGGCGTTTTGTTCTCGCTTCACATGAAGGCCACTATGATGAAGATCTCCGACCCGAAGATCTTCGGTCATGCCGTGACCGTGTTCTACAAGGATGTGTTCCAGAAGCATGGTGAGACACTCAAGAAGCTGGGGGTCGATCCGGACAACGGCATCGGCGATCTGTACGCCAAGATTAAGACCCTGCCGGAGGATCAGCGTAAGGCGATCGAAGCGGACATCCAAGAGGTCTACAAGAAGCGGCCGCCGATGGCGATGGTGAATTCCGACAAGGGCATCACCAACCTCCATGTGCCGAGCGACATCATCATCGATGCCTCCATGCCGCCGGTCATCCGCGACTCGGGCAAGATGTGGAATCCGGAAGGCAAGCTGCAGGACGTGAAGTGCGTGATTCCCGACGCCAGCTATGCGCCTGTCTATCACGAAGTGATCGAGTTCTGTAAGAAGTACGGCGCCTTCGATCCGCGGACGATGGGCAGTGTGCCCAACGTCGGCTTGATGGCGCAGGCGGCCGAAGAGTATGGCTCGCACGACAAGACTTTCAAGGCTCCCGGCAACGGCACGATGCGAATCGTGGATGCGGCGGGGAAGACCTTGCTGGAACATAAGGTGGAGGAAGGCGACATTTGGCGTGCCTGTCAGGTGAAGGATGCCCCGATTCAGGATTGGGTGAAGCTGGCAGTGACCCGCGCCAAGGCGACGGGCGCTCCGGCTATTTTCTGGCTGGACAAGACCAGGGCGCATGACGCGGAACTGATCAAGAAGGTTGAGCGCTACCTGCCGAATCACGATACAAAGGGGCTCGACATCCGGATCATGTCTCCGGCGGAGGCAACCCGCCTCTCGCTGGAGCGAATGAAGGAAGGCAAGGACACGATTTCCTGCACCGGCAACGTGCTCCGCGACTACCTCACCGACCTGTTCCCGATTCTCGAAATCGGCACCAGCGCCAAGATGCTCTCGATCGTGCCGTTGCTGAACGGCGGTGGCTTGTTCGAGACCGGCGCGGGAGGATCGGCGCCGAAGCACGTGCAGCAGTTCCAGGAAGAAGGCTATTTGCGTTGGGACTCGCTCGGCGAATTCCTCGCGCTGGCCGCGTCGCTGGAGCATCTCGCGAAGGTGGGGAACAATCCGGTGGCCAAGATTCTGGCGGATACGCTCGATCAGGCCAACGCCAAGTTCCTCGAGAGCAACAAGTCACCAGCCCGCAAGGTTGGCGAGATCGACAACCGTGGCAGCCACTTCTACCTGGCGCTCTACTGGGCGCAGGCCCTGGCTGCGCAGACGGCGGACAAGAAGATCGCGGAGAAGTTTGCGAAAATTGCGAAAGACCTGAGCGACAATGAGAAGAAAATCGACGGCGAATTGCTCGCCGCGCAGGGCAAACCGCAGGACGTCGGCGGGTACTATCATCCGGACGATGCAAAGGCCTCGAAAGCGATGCGCCCTAGCGCGACGTTGAACGCGATCATCGACGCGATCGCCTAGGAATGCGGTGACGAGTGATGGGTGATGGGCGATCGCCGGGAAGGCTCTTGTCACGCGTCACTAGTCACCTGTCACGGAACATAGAAGATGGCAACGGAAACTACAGACAACCAGAATGTGATCGACCAACCCGAGGTGCTCAAGCCCCGGATGGTTACGGTCGAGATCTACGGCAAGAAATTCGAAGTGCCGGAAGGGATCACCGTCATCAAGGCACTGTGGTACACCGGCCACGAGGTTGTACGCGGGGCCGGCTGTCTCGGCGGATTCTGCGGTGCCTGTGCGACGTACTATCGAACGAAGGACGATCCGAAAGTCAGGACGTGCCTGGCCTGTCAGACGGCGGTCGAAGACGGCATGTCGTTTTCGATGGTGCCGCCCTTTCCGGCCCGCAAAGCGACCTACGATATTCAGAAGCTCGAGGATCCTAAGCAGGACCTTTTCAATTTTTACCCTGAGGCTCCGCTCTGCCGGAATTGCAACGCCTGCACGGAAGCCTGCCCGCAAAAGATCGATGTGCGGGAAGGAGTCTGGAAAGCTGTCTTCGGCGACTTTAAGAGTGTGTCCGAAATGTTCATGGACTGTGTCATGTGCGGCCTCTGCACGCCGGTCTGCATCGCCGATATCGCGCCGAACCTCGTCGCCCTCTATGTCAGCCGCGCGCAGGGCGCACACTTCGTCGACAGACCGGTTCAGCTTGACCAACGCATCAAGGAAATCGAGGAGGGGAAGTTCAGCGAGGAGTGGAGCCGCGTGATGAAAATGAGCGATGCGGAGTTGACGAAAGTGTGCGCGGAATTGAAATGATGATAGCTGTCAGCAATCGGCGATCAGCTCTCAGTTACGGTGAATCGAGGAAGAGATAAAAGAGCCGAATCTGAGCTGACAGTTGATCGCTGAAGGCTGAGAGCTTCGCTATGGATGTCCATAAACTCCAAGAGCTGGTTCACAAGACCCGCGACGAACGCCGTAAGCAGACGATTCCAAAATTTTCTCCGGCCGACCGCGATCAACTCATCAAAAAGTTTCACCCCGACTTTCGCGAAGCCGCCTATCGGCCCATCAAGTTTGGTCCAAACGCGGGCGAGATGACTGTGCGCGAACTGGCTGCGTTGCTCGAAGGCGAGAGCCCGGTCTCCTCAGATCTGGACCTCACGCCGCAATACCAGACCGATGTGCTCGTCGTCGGCGGTGGCGGAGCAGGCTGTGCCGCCGCACTCCATGCCCATGCAACGGGCGCGAAGGTCATTCTTGCCACGAAGCTCCGGTTGGGCGATTCCAACACCGTCATGGCCCAGGGCGGCATGCAGATTGCCGTCACGGCTGAAGACTCTCCGGTGACCCATTTCCTCGACACGCTGAAGGGCGGTCACATGAAGAATGACCATCGCTTGCTCAAGACGATGGTGGAGGAGGGGCCTTCGATCGCGAAATGGCTGCTGAGTCTGGGCGTGATTTTCGATCGCGATGGCGACGGGAACCTGCACGTCAAGAAAGGCGGCGGCAGTTCAAAGCCCCGGCTCATCACTGCTTCGGATTATACCGGCCTCGAGATCATGCGGGTGCTGAAGGACGAGGTGCTGAACCAGAAGATTCAACTCTTGGAGTTCTGTGCAGCGGTTGAACTGCTCAGCGACGGAAACGGGACCTGCACAGGCGTCGTCCTGCGCGATCTCGATAACAAGCGGAACATCGTCGTCGCCGCAAAGGCCGTGATCCTTGCGACCGGCGGGATCGGCCGGCTCCACATCCAGGGCTTTCCGACCAGCAATCACTACGGCGCCACGGGCGACGGGCTCGCCATGGCCTATCGCATGGGCGCTAAGCTGATGCACATCGATACCTTCCAATATCACCCCTCGGGAGCAGTCTATCCGGAGCAGTTGATCGGTGCGTTGGTGACCGAGGGTATCCGTTCGGAAGGCGGACATCTAGTCAATGCCAGAGGCGAACGGTTTGTGAATGAGCTCGATACGCGAGACGTGGTCTCATCGTCGATTATCCGAGAATGTGAAGAAGGCCGAGGCATCCGGACGATGTCCGGGCGCGTCGGCGTCTGGCTGGACACGCCGTTGCTCGACGTCGAGCAGGGACCCGGCACCCTCAAGAAACACTTCCCCGCCATGGTGACCCAGTTCGAGCGGTTCGGCATCGACATCTCGAAAGACCCGGTCTTGATTTACCCGACGCTTCACTATCAAAACGGCGGCGTGAAGATCGATACCAACGGAGAGTCTGAGGCGAAAAACCTCTTCGTGGCTGGCGAGGCGTCCGGCGGTTTACACGGCCGCAATCGGTTGATGGGCAATTCACTGCTGGACTTGATGGTCTTCGGGAAACGCTCCGGTACGACTGCGGCCCAGCGTGTTCGTTTGATGAAACAGGGTAAGCTCACGCTTGAGCATCTGACAAAGTTTCGAGCCGAAGCAAAGAGGCATGGCGGCTCCTCTTCGGTCATCTCCCCGATGGTGCTGCCGGCCTATGCCAAAAAAGAGTAGCGAGAGTCGGAAGCTGTCAGCTGACAGCTTCATTATGGAGTTAGCATGAACGTACATGAGTTTCAGGCGAAGTCTTTGTTTGCGCAGTTTGGAGTGCCGGTGCCGCGTGGCCGCGAAGTCAAGACACCGCAGGAAGCCGAAACGTGGGCCGCGGAACTGAACAGCCCGGTGTTTGTCGTAAAAGCGCAGATCCACGCGGGAGGACGTGGCAAGGCTGGGGGTGTGAAGATCACCAAGGATAAAGCGGCGGTTCCCGGTTTCGCGAAAGAGCTGATCGGCAAGACGCTAGTGACGCACCAGACCGGTCCAAAAGGCCGCGTCGTGCGTCGATTGCTGATCGAGGAAGGTGCCAATATCGCCAAGGAACTGTACCTGAGCATCCTGGTGGATCGTGATTCGGGATGGCCGGTCTTTATCGCCAGCACCGAAGGCGGGATGGAGATCGAAGAGGTTGCAGCCCATACGCCGGAGAAGATCATTAAGGAGCCGATCGATCCTGCCGTCGGATTTCAGGGATACAACGGGCGCAACATCGCGTACGCGATGGGTCTCAACAGCATCGAGCCCGCCGTTATGAATCCGTTCATCCAGATGCTCGGCAACCTCTACCGTCTGTTCATGGAAAAGAACTGTGCGCTGGTCGAGATCAATCCGCTCATTATTACGAAAGAGAAAACCGTCGTGGCCCTGGACGGGAAAGTCTCCTTCGACGACAACGGCATCTTCAAACATCAAGATGTGCAGCAGATGCGTGATCTGAATGAGGAAGAACCGTTGGAGATCGAAGCCAGCGAGAACAACCTGAATTACGTGAAGCTCGACGGCAACATCGGCTGCATGGTGAACGGGGCCGGTCTGGCTATGGCGACGATGGATGTCATTAAGCTGGCAGGCAGCGAACCGGCGAACTTCTTGGATGTCGGTGGTGGCGCCACGAAGGAAACGGTAGCGGCAGGCTTCCGAATTCTACTGAAGGACCCGAATGTTAAAGGGATCTTTATCAACATTTTCGGCGGGATCGTCCGTTGCGAGCGGATTGCACATGGCGTGATCGAGGCGGCCAAAGAAGTACACGTCAATGTGCCCCTTGTGGTCCGCTTGCAGGGGACAAACGCGGAAGAGGGGAGAACATTGCTGCACCATTCCGGGTTGAAACTCGAAGTCGCCAACGATTTGTGGGAGGCGGCGCAAAAGATCGTGAAGTTGACGGGGAAGGCGGCGTAGGAGGAGGGTCCTGTCGCCGAGCAGCCCAAGCGTGCTCGCACCCCCGCCTGGTGTAGGGACCCCCGCTGTGCGCGCTTGGGCGCCCGCTCGGCGCCACCCGCAGAGAAGAAATCTTTCCCCGTTTCAGGGAGGAGAAGGGAAAAAAGCGACGTCCCCGCTCCTTCGGCAAAGTCGCTCTCGGCAACATGATGCCGTTTTTAAGTCAAGGGAAGTGGGGAGATAAAGAGAACGGCAAAAGCGGAGACCTGAGACTCCGCTTGAGTTGCAACGACAAGTCTGGCTAGCCCGCATGTCATAAGAGGTCGGGCTTTCCCGATCAAGAGAAGAAAGTGGAAAGAAAGAGAAGAGGTCAATCGTGAGCATACTTGTTAATAAGAATACGCGGGTGGTGGTGCAGGGGATCACGGGCAAAGAAGGCTCGTTCCATGCGACGCAGTGCAAGGCCTATGGAACGAAGGTCGTCGCCGGTGTGACGCCGGGGAAGGCCGGTCAAGAAGTCGAAGGCATTCCTGTCTTCAATACGGTCCGTGACGCGATCAAGAAAACTCAGTGTGATACCTCGCTGATCTTCGTACCGCCACCATTCTGTGCCGATGCAATTCTGGAAGCGGCTGATGCCGGAATCAAATTGATCATCTGCATCACCGAGGGTATCCCGGTCAATGACATGGTGAAAGTGAAGCGCGCACTGCGTACTCGTGATGTCCGTCTGATCGGTCCGAACTGTCCCGGGGTCATCACAGTCGATGAAGCCAAAATCGGCATCATGCCGGGATTTATCCACAAGAAAGGCGTCGTCGGCGTGGTTTCACGCAGCGGCACCTTGACCTATGAAGCGGTGCATCAGCTCTCAACACTCGGACTCGGCGAAACGACGTGCGTTGGCATCGGAGGCGATCCTGTGAACGGGACCGGGTTTGTGGATGTGCTGCCACTGTTTGAGAAGGACCCTGAAACCCAGGCGATCGTCATGATCGGCGAGATCGGGGGAGATGCGGAAGAAAAGGCGGCTGAGTTCATCAAGAAGAACGTGAAGAAGCCGGTTATCAGCTTCATCGCCGGGATCACAGCTCCTCCAGGCCGTCGCATGGGTCACGCTGGTGCGATCATCTCAGGGGGCAAAGGCACCGCAGCTGAGAAGATGAAAACCCTCGAAGCAGCCGGCGTAAAAGTCGTCAAGAACCCTGCCGAGATCGGGAACGCAGTCAAGAACGCCTTGGGTCGGTAAGTTGTCCAGGCGGTGCCGGACGGCACCGCCTGGGGCCTTCAGTCTCTACACCGCGATCCCCCACAGATGCTTTGCCGCTAGGCCGATGGCGTATGTCACGCTGACCGCCATGGTGATGATGATGAGATTGAGCGCGATCCGGCGCTTGATATCCATGCCGGAGAGGAAAGACAGAATGGTGGAGACGACGATTACCATCAGGCCGGCAGTCACGACCGAAAAGATGGCGTCGTTGGCGCCGAGCAAGACCGGGACCACCGGAACGAGTGCGCCGGCGATGTAGGCAGCACCGACCACGAAGGCTGAGCCCAAGGGGGATTCTTCCATCGGCAGGATCTCCGATTCCTCGCCCAGAAATATTTTCCTGGCGATCTCAGTCGTCTTCACTTCCTTCTCAGAGTTCAAGGCTAAAAACGCACCGGCGGCCATTGAGAGGGCACCGGCCACCGCCGTCGTTGAGGCGGCGACTAGGACCATCGTCGCGCTGCCGAACGCGCCGAAGAACCCGCTCACTGCTCCGAGAATTTCCACCAAGCCGTCGTTCAACCCGAGGAAGATGTTGCGGATCTTCTCGGCATTGATTTTTCGCTTTGTGAGTTCCGTGACGAGCACATCTTCATGTTTGAACTCATCCATGAGAATGCCATGGAGTGCCTCACCCAACGGTTGGCCCTGGTATTCCCGCCATAACGCCAGATATTTTCGTACTCCGTGGACTTCGATGGCTTCGAGCACGAGATGGACGGCAGTGGAGCCAAACAGCCGACAGACCAGCATCATTACGGCCAGCTTGACCCGACGGCCAAGGTCGAGAGTCTCAAGCTTCAGTTCGAAGAACTTCTGCCAGAATGCCAGATGAGATGTTTCGACCTTGATCAACTCATCCAGCGTCATACGGACATCTGGCTGGGTCACGCCGCGAAGGGCTTTGTAGAGCGACAGATCAAACAGTTCGTCGAGAACCAACGTCTGAGCGAGTTGGGGGTCGTGAGGGGGCGAAGAAACCACGTGGCACACCTCACAAAAAAGTCAGAGAGCAGGAGCGGTCAGCAGCGGCAGGATTATAGCAGAGATCCAATGAGGCAGGAGGTGGGGGAAGCAGCTCACGGCACTCGACGCGGGGACTGAACCTCATAGGGTGGTAGTTATGACTACCGTTTGCTCGAGGGATTCAATGTATCGGATTCAATTCTTTCTTGATCTAATTTTGATTCAGCTTCCTAACTAATCCAGTTTCTCAAATGACTGTGGGAGATCCCTAACCTCTCAATATTGTGAGAGAGACGCCGGTAGCCCCTAAGCCAATCTCCTTTGGTACGGTCTATGCTCGCAATTAAACAGCGTGGCTCTGTGAGTCAGTGTCTCCCTCTGTGCAGGGTTCTCAATGGGCATTCAGTTTGGAGCCTCCCGTGGGACAGCCCGATAACCAGCTCCGGTCTTCTTATGATCCCCGAGAGCTGTTGAACGCCCAGCCGGTCATCGTCTCGGTGATCGATCCTTCGACGTACAAGGTACAGTTCCAGAACGAAACAGGGCTCAACAAGTTCGGAGATATTTCTGGCCAGACCTGTCACGACAAAATCGCCGGCTGTCCGACTCCCTGTGCGTTCTGCAAAATGCCCGATGCGGTCAGCACGGGGAAGATGACGATGAATGAGGTGCCGCTCCCCAATGACCAATGGGTTTTGGTCCAATGGTCCAAAGCTGTAACCTCCGACGGTCGTACCCACGTCATTGAAGCGATCACGGATATCACTGAGCGCAAGCGTCTTGAAGACTCGGCCCGCCGGTCCGAGAAGATGGAGGCGTTAAGCCGACTGGCTGGGGGAGTGGCTCACGATCTTACGAATCTGTTGACGGTCATCAGTGGGGCCAGCGAGCAGGTGTGTCATCGCGCCGAAGATCGTCAATCCATTCGGGCTCCGATTAAGCAGATCCAGGACGCGGTTGAACGAGCAGGGGAACTGATGCACAAGCTGGTCGCATTCAGTCATCATCAGGTGGTGGAACCGACAATGCTCGATCTGGGCAAAGTCCTCACCGAGATGGAACCGAAGATCCGGCAACTCATTGGCGACACGATTCTGCTGACCGTGACCGTGGCTTCTGGGGGAGGATCGGTCGTCATGGCCTGTCAACAGATCGAGGACATTATTCGTCATATAGTGACCAACGCATGCGATGCGATGCCCCAAGGTGGGCAACTCAGGATTTCGACGTCGCTGCGAACTGTCACAGAGGTCTCGGCACAGGAGCAGGCGGTCAGACCAGGGACGTATGTCGAGTTAGCGATCTATGATACGGGATGCGGCATTGATCCGGACATGCAGGCCCATCTCTTCGAGCCCTTCTTCGTTAGAGAGCAATTCCAGAGAGGAAAGGGGTTGGGACTTGCCAGTCTCTACGGCATCGTTCGACAAGGCGGCGGGTTTATCGAAGTGTCGAGCAAACTTGGTGTCGGGTCGGTCTTCCGAATCTGCCTGCCGCAAGCCGGTCAGGCTCAAACAGACCATTCTCACGCTACTCGGTCGGAGGCAGTGGAAGGGAGGGCGACCATTTTGTTGGTCGAGGATGATGCTGATGTGAGAGTAGCGGTCAGGGATATGTTGCGCCAAACCGGATATGAGGTTCAAGAAGCAACCGATGGGGTTGAGGCGCTGAGCCTTCTCAGCAAATCGACGGTATACCCCCACTTGATTCTGACCGATGTCATGATGCCGCGCATGACAGGCCCCCAACTGGCGAAACGCATCGACGCCCTGATGCCTATGGTCAAAGTACTCTATATGTCGGGATATGCCAATGAGAATCTTGAGTCGATGAAAGGGCAGCGTCTGGCGTTCATTCCGAAGCCGTTCAACTCCAGGGACCTGCTCCGAAAGGTCCGTGAAACTCTCGCCAGTTAGCAGGAAGCTAGGGAAGAGCCACACGACACCACACTTGGAGCCTCGACATGGCCGGGGGATAGGTCGTTCGAGTACCTCGGGTCAGCCGATCAAGAAATAGGCGCCGAAGCCGATGGCTGCGAGTAAGGCGACGCTCAACATCACCTTTTCATGCCCGCACATCCCTTCCTGTGCCTTACAGATCGCGAAGGAGCACATGAGTGACATGACGTTCCTCCTCTTCTCAAGCGGTAGACAAAACGATACGCCGCTTACAGACCATAGTCAATAACCGGCCAATGCTCTTCGATCATCCGGGGTTCGAATAGCGGACACGTCGGAAGGAAGCGATACTAAGGGAGTTCCCTGCGAACACCTCGCACGCGAAGCACCTGTGGAGCGGAAGTGGAGTAGATCGCAGAAATTTGTGTCTGGATCGACAGAAAAAGGCTGAAACCCCAGGCCGTCCCGAGGTGTCACCGGCAATTTGGAGGCGGGCTGTTCCCGAAAACTTGCTTCAGATTCGTCCACCGTTCGAATTCTCCCGGTGACAGTTCACGAGCTCCAATGCTGCTCGACTTGGTGGACAGTTTGACCCATTCCTCGTACATCGCACATTCCTGAGCTGACGCGGCAGGAAGACGGGATTGCGTGTCTCTCGACCCTCCCGTGTCGACCGCTGCGGGAGCCGTCGATCTTGAATTAAATTCGGGAGCTTCAGGAATTTGGCTGAAGCCCTCTTTGTTCGTATCCTGCATGGGACGACAGCCTTCCCTGGCCTGATCGGAATAGACGTCTCCTGGACAGACATAGAGCGTGGCGGCAACCAGGACTGCGTCGAGAAGCATGAGCGACCTCCATTCTTCTGATTCTCAGCCACGCTAGCATGGCCCCCCAGATTCGGAAACTAAATTGTGCCTTTTTCACAGCCCCAGCTCAGATAATCAGTCTCTGTGGTATTCGCCCTTCCTGTGCGCTGTGCCCGCTGTTTTCGTCCCGTGATCAGATCATTCGGAAAAGCCTCAACGTCCCAGTCCTCATCTGAGAGGGAGCTGACAGTTCGGTGGAGGAGGGAAGGGCTTGAGTAGCGGACCGACTGCTATACTTTCGAGAGAGCTAGCTGACTGGTAACAGGCCACCGGTATCACAAGTGTACGGTGTGCGCTGCTCCTCTGACGAAAGGTGAGCGCCCGATGACCCATAAACGTGAACTGTTCCGAGTCGTAATCGATCGGGTTTGCCAGATTCGACGCGGCACTGAACCGGTGCCATGTAAGGTGCTCGATCTGACCGAGAAGGGATTCCAACTCCAGGTGGAGGGACCGGTCCAAGTCGGTGACGAGCTACAGCTTGAGTTCAATTTGAGCGAAGGGTCTCCGGTCCTGTGCACTGTTCAGGTGACCCACGTCCATCCTCCAAATCTTGGCGTTCGTATTGTCCGAATCTCTCCTGAGCAACAGGTCCAGCTCTCCGACTTCATCGAGCAGCTGAACGCATTGAACATGACAGGATTTTGATCAATGTCACCGCTCTCGGCGTTTCCAATCAGTACGTCGAAAAAGATGGCCTCCATCGTTCCCATGGCCTGTCTGTTCGGCGTGGTGTTGTTACTGAGCTCCGTAACCCTGGTCATCAAATATGTTTTTCAACACAGTGGCATGCAGCCGGCCGGATTGGCCTGGTTCAGAGTGATGATCGGCTTCGTATCTTTGTTTGCCATCACGTTATTCTGGGACCGAAGGGGGTTGTTATCGTTGGATCTGTCGGATCTCGTGAAGCTGGGTCTGGTGGGGCTTCTGGGCGTCTTCTCTTACGCCATCGCGGCCTGGGGTCTCATGTACACGAGCGTCATCCACTATGCACTGATCTATGGCCTCTTGCCCTCGTGTACGTCGGCTCTGAGTGTGCTGTTGGGGAAAGACCACATGAGCCCGTTGAAGGTGGCAGGTATCGCGCTCTCATTAATCGGCTGCGGGGTAGCTGTCTACCACGGGGCTCCTTACGGAGAGACGAGTTTTCAATTCGGCGATCTATTCGTCTTATTATTCACGGTGATGATGTCAGGCCACATCGTGCTCTGCTCCGGTATCGTGAAACGCTTTGGGATGATGGTATCCAATACAGTCATGTTCGGCAGCAGCGCTCTGGTGCTGTTTCTTGGTTCTCTGAAGTGGTCGGAACCCCAACAGGAGCAAATATCGCCGCTGATTATTGCATCGGTGCTATACATTGGATGTGCCACTGCCGCCGTGTTTCTCCTGCGCTACCGTTCGTTGCAATCTCTCTCGCCCGCCACCGTCGGGACCTACCACAATTTGATTCCCGTCTGTACGATCTTCCTGGCCTATCTGTATTTGGACGAACCGCTCCGTGTGCAGACGGTACTCGGCGGAGCCATGGTTGTCGCCGGAGCCGAATTGGTTCGGAGAGCGCACCAACCACTTCTAGGCTCTGGCCTGCTCTGGTCGAAACTCTGGCTGAGGAAGGCATAGATCCACAGGTCCACCAACTAGTCTCCGGCAGTCCCTTGCAGCGATATCAATCCAACCATCGAATTAGAATTAGGAATGGCAACAATGCGAGTTCGTGCGTGAGAGAAGGACGGCACGACGACCAACATCAGTTCATCGTCAGCATGACACGGAAGCGCGCCTTCTCGCTCAACATGCGATCATAGATGGCCTCCGTAGGTTCTAACGATCGGACGAATGCCACCGAGGGCACAGAAGTTGAGTGTCTCTTCCGAAACTCGAGCGCTTCCCGACGGCCAGGCTGGACAGTCCATTTAAGTCTCGTGTGGGGTTGAGGCGAGCAACACCATGATCCATTGCCATCAGCCGGTTTGACTGATCCCGACACTTGGACTAAAGTTTTTATATGTTCTTGGATCGTCGAGCACCAGTCTTTGGCCTTACCCTCTGGTGTCTGCTCTCCTTGTGGCTGTTCTTTGGCTGTCTAGAGCTCGCCGAACAATTACACTTTGTCTCAGAAGCCGCTGCATAAGATCAAGAACATCAGGATCTAGACGAAGAAGCGCTGACTCAGCTGGCATCGGGCCTTAAGCCGGACATTCCGAGTCTTGGCGCGCCGTGTTGCCTCTTTTTATCAGGAGAGATTGCAGAACCCGCGTTCTCCATTTCTTTGACCACCGTCCATCAGATCCGGCGGCTGATGCTGCACGGTCCTCCGTCCCTCCGTCTCCACCAACAACTTTCCGTCTATCGGATTTGAGGAGCCTCTCATTGAGTAGCTGAGTAGCACGGGTTCTCCCGTTCCTCTGCCTATTCTTCGAGAGGCCTTATGAGATTCTTTACGGTCTGTTTTCGGTCGGTGCCCTCCATATCCTACCTGGCTGGCATGGCTCTCACGGGTTGCGTCGCGTTCGAGCCAGCTCTTCAATCAGAGGTGGAAGATCTGAACGAACGCCCTCAGGTGGCAATTTTGCTCTTCGGTTTCGATCTCGAAATCACGCAATTATCCACCTTGAAAACAGTAGGAGAGCCCATGGCACCAGAGGACGAGGCGAAACAGGTGGCTGAAGCCTTGAAGGAGGTTCAACAGGAGGCCCGCTGGCTCCTCCTGAGCCGACTCGCCGCTGGGCAGGGATTTCGGTTTGTCTCGTTGGAGCAGACAGACGCACTGGCTGAGGAGTTGGAGCTGAAGCCAGGGACGCTGCCAAATGCCGAACAGCTTGGGGAATTTCGCCGTCGCCTGGGCGCCGATCTCGTCGTGGCCGGCAGCATCCTGGATTATGGAAAAATTCGCTGGCAGTGGTCAGCCGCAGGTATGTTTACAGACATGACAGCAGAGAGCATGGCACTCGGGCTCGCTACGGCATGGAATCCAATCGCGATCGGCGCGAACATCGGCTTCGAATTGCTGACCAGCACGCCTGTCTGGTTTGGAGGAGGCTATCTGTTGGGCATCGCCTTTCGTCCGGTGCGTGTAGAGGCGCGAGCGTTTGAAACCGTTCAGGGCTATCCGATCTGGCAGGAGATGGAGGAATCGATCTATTCCTGGGGTGCACTCAAGACGTTACCAGAATCGGTCCGGGATAAGAAGGAAGTTCAACTGAAACTGAATCTGGCCGAAATCATGGAGTCGTTAGGGGATAGTTTGATCAAGCAGGAGTTCATGGCTTCGCTATTGAGAAAGCAGCCGGAGTTCGCGCAGAAATAGATGGTCCTGACGATACTCAATGGGAACATTGTCTGACGGAGAGAGGGCGCCGCAACGACCATCGCTGTGACTGCGATCGAGTGATATGCTGCTTTTCCTGTTTGACTGGAAACCATTCGCACGAACTGCGGTTCAAAACATAAGAGCGGCTGGATACCCCATCCATTCTGCAGGATAGGCTGTTGAGCGAGGGCTATCCAGCGATGGCGTGCTTCGTTTCGTCCAGATGCTTTTGGAGATAGGTCATGAAGGGAGTTCCACCGGTGCCCACGGCGGTTGGATTGCTCGCGTGAGATTGGTGCTGGCGGTGAATGTAGGTGTCGGCGTATCCGATATGGATCTCGCGAAACTGAGCAAGAAGATCGATGCAAGTGCTATAGGCTTTCCACAGTTCTGGGTGACGAGCCTTCCGTTCTCGTACATACCCCGAGAGCACCGGTTGATCACGGTCGTCGACGGCTTGCTCGAGAGCCTGCAGGAACGAACGGTGCCGAGGAGGCATATAGTCCCGCATTTCCTGGAGGTAGACGGTTAATGGGTCCGGAGCATGAACGATACCAAGCCCTGCATCGAGGCAGGGCACAATACAGCTTTGCGCGCCGGTTTCGCCACGGAATTGCTGTGGCTGTCCAGCATAGGCTGCGACACCTTGATATACCAGGCCGTTCTGGAGCGACGGGCTGTTCTTCCAGCCATGGATGTAGGGCCGGACACGGGTGTAGTACACGTAAGGATCACAGCGCTCTTTCATGCGGAGCAGCGTGTCGCGCATCGCGGTTTGCGCCAGTGCCAAGGATTGCAGGCCGAGCAGTACTTCATTCTCGTTGTCATCGGCTACTCCGTTTATCGCGCATAGCAGCCCTGCCAGCCCTGGTCCCGCTTGCCGTTCGATCTGGATGTGGACCACGACGAACCACTCTTCATCTTGGCCGCCGAGAAAATTTTGCAGCAGCACGATATTGTCGAGCTGAACTGGTTTGGTCAAGTCGAGCCGTCGCCAGTTGTCGAGGGCGTAGGACGCATAGGAAAGAATCGGTGGCCGGCCAAGCCGCTGCGCTACCTCGTGCCACGGTTTCGCGAGCTGCAATGGTAACGTCGGAGCTGGTTGATCCGGCACATCCCACACGTAAGCATGACCGGCGAACGAAAGAATCCGCATCGCGGCTCGATAGTCCTGATCGCGCCATGTAGCGGGAATAGATGGGAGCAGTGTGCGTTGTGCCTCGATATACTTTCTGACGGTCCGAGCGCTCAGCAACTTGGGCAGCTCGTGCCCGAGATGATTCAGTGTTGGACAATCCGGTAGCTGTTGGATCGGATCTGGCGGAAGAAATCCCTGTTCAGGAGAAACTTCGAAGTCCGATAGTGAGAGCGGATGAAATGTTGTCGATCTCATAGGAACCTCGGATTTTCAAAACCTCAGCACCTATGATCACTCTACCACAGCTCATTGGAATCTCAATCCATTGTCCGATTCCTCCTCTATCACTCACTAAGTGATGGTGAGCTGATCCGTTCTCCTTAACGAGACGGTGTCTCCAAAAACTCTGGACCGAGGCATCTCAAAATCCTTACCTCGAGTGGCACCTAATGGGGAACGTCCTCGACCTGGCGATACAGTCACTGAATTAGCCGCGGACCGTAGGACGGTTTGAATCGTCTGATACAGCTCATTGAGGATCCCTTCTTGCTTCTTTCCCGTTCACCACCTGTTCCTTAGTCGCAGTCCCCGGGAAAACAGCTCCATTGCGGGCTTTAATCGAAAACTGCGGGATGAACTGCTGGATCGGGCACTGTTTGCTACACTTTGAGAGATGACAGTGCTGGTTGAACGCTGGTTCCACGCTTACCGCCGCATTCGCCTATACAGGGCGCCGGACTATGGTTCCCTACCATTTGAAGCCGCTGCGGCGCCACGCGCCTGACCCACATGCGGGCCGAGACAATCAGAGGGGGCAAGTCATCATAGATGAAGAATTATAAGAGCATCTCTTACATTGACGAGATAGATCAATTACGCGGAATCGCGATAATCCTCACGCTCTTAGCGCACGTTGCATTTATGCAAGGGACTCCTTCGAACGTCTATCTCTATGTCATCAATAACATCGCCCAGTTTTGGGGTGGGGTGCATCTGTTTTTCGTGGTGTCTGGATATGTGATCTCCCGAAGTTTCATGCAAGATTTTGAACAAGACCATGCTCCAACGCGTGCAGACTTTATTAAACAATGGATGCAGTTTTATATTCGTCGATTTTTCCGAATCGTTCCGACTGCGATAACTTGGATCGTTACGACTCTTCTCTTAGCACACCTTTTTAATCAAAACGGGAGTTTTGGAACGCTTCACTC
This sequence comes from Nitrospiraceae bacterium, assembly GCA_035623075.1. Classification (NCBI taxonomy): domain Bacteria; kingdom Pseudomonadati; phylum Nitrospirota; class Nitrospiria; order Nitrospirales; family Nitrospiraceae; species Nitrospiraceae bacterium. Next base: position 91,709 of record DASPUC010000003.1, read on the forward strand.
TATACACATACAAGCACTTGCTGCGTCTCTGTTTGTCTACAATGCCTTTATACCTTGGATTGGTGGCGCGGCTTTCGGGGTTTTCTGGTCGCTTTCTTTCGAAGAGCAGTTCTACATTCTTTTCCCCCTGTTTAGTCGAAACTCCGAGAAGTTCAAACTTCTTGTGTTAGTTGCGGTGATTTTGGTCTTTACTCATGTTCATCGGCCAGCCAACCAACATTTAATCATGGTATCGTTCCCACTGGACGCAATCTGTTGGGGGGTGCTGATTGCAATGGCTCAACGAAACGGATGGCTAAATCGGTTGGAACCAATTTTTCTCGAAAAGCCGTGGACTCGCCTTGTCAACCTAATGTTTGCGGTCGCGGTCATGATTTTCTCGACGATCCTCTTGAGGGATTTCACATTCGGTACGAGCGTCCTTGAGCTTTCGGCAGCGTGGCTGGTGACCTGCGCGTCCTTTGACAAGGGATATATTCGCCCTGTTGGAGCCGCCGGAACTGTATTCAAATCATTCGGGAAAGTATCGTTTTCTCTTTACTGCGCACATATGCCCGCCTTCCTGTTGACGCGAGAAATCCTTATTCCTATCGGCGGCATGTATCATCTGAGCTCTGAAGTTCTCAATTGGATCGCGCTTCCTATAGCGGCAATACTCTGCACGGTGTTTACCATCCTGTCCGTCAACCTCGTCGAACGCCCGACTCGTCGCTATGGACGTAGCCTGACCGCAGACGGCTTCAGGGGCCGAGTGCCTGCGTTCAACACCACAGGCAGCTAAGTTATATCCCAAGTCCAGAAATCTTTAGGCCATTCCGAAGCCATCGATTCGTGTGAAGCGCGTCATACGGACTGAACTCCTGACCTTGAAACACAGCGAATTGACACACGTAGCACCGGGAAAGGGTGGCAAGTGTGCAAGAAGCTATTGGGAAAAGTTCCGACGAAATTTTGTCATGAAAGCAAGCGGAAACTGACTGAGTCCCTGAAGGAGTTTCCGAGGGCTTCCGCCCGGGAAAAGTCGAGAGAGTCAATATGATTTGAAGGGTCTGGAAGCGGAAGGGGGATGCAGCTGTGCCTTCAGGTTCCCATTTCCCAAGAAGCCAGATATTTTTTCTGCTCGTGTGTCAATGTATCAATGACCACTCCCATGCCTGCCAGCTTGAGCCGCGCAATTTCCTTATCGATCGCCGGCGGTACCGGATATACCTTCTTTTCAAGGAGCTTGTAGTTCTTCACGATGTACTCTGCTCCCAACGCCTGATTTGCAAAGCTCATGTCCATGACACTGGAGGGATGGCCTTCCGCGGTCGCGAGATTGACCAAGCGCCCTTCGCCCAGCAGGCTCACGCGATGTCCCCCTTTTCGCAGCGTAAATTCTTCGACGCCGGTCCGGACGATGCGACGTTTTCTGGCCAGCTTTTCCAAGCCTGGAATATCGAGTTCCACATTGAAGTGGCCGCTGTTGCAGACGATGGCACCGTCTTTCATAACGGCGAAGTGTTCGCTGCGGATGACCTTGAGGTTACCGGTCACGGTCACGAAAAAGTCGCCGATCGGTGCCGCCTGTTCCATCGGCATGACGCGGAATCCGTCCATGACTGCCTCGAGCCCCTTCAATGGATCAATTTCCGTCACGATGACGTCTGCTCCCATGCCTTTGGCCCGCATGGCAATCCCGCGACCGCACCAGCCGTAGCCGACCACGACGACCACGGAGCCGCACACGAGCCGGTTGGTCGCGCGCACGATGCCGTCCATGGTGGATTGTCCGGTGCCGTAGCGGTTGTCGAACATGTGCTTGGTATCGGCATCGTTGACTGAAATGACCGGAAACTTGAGCACTTTCTTTTCAGCCATGCTGCGGAGACGAATGACGCCGGTGGTGGTTTCTTCGGTACCGCCGATGACGTTCTTCAGCAAATCTTTCCGCTTGGAGTGCAGGTGCGACACCACATCCGCCCCGTCATCCATCGTGACATGGGGACGATGGGCGATAGCCGATTCAATATGGCGATAGTAGGTTGTATTATCCTCACCCTTAATGGCAAAGGTCGGAATGCCCTCGTGTTGGACCAAGGCTGCTGCGACATCATCTTGCGTGCTGAGTGGATTGGAGGCACAGAGCCGGACATCCGCGCCGCCGGCCTTAAGCGTGATCGCGAGATTGGCGGTTTCGGTGGTCACATGCAAACAGGCCGTGACCCGCACGCCCTTCAGCGGTTGTTGCCGTTTGAACCGTTTGCGGATGAGGCGTAACACCGGCATGGTGGCTTCGGCCCACTCAATCTTGAGTTTGCCTTGGTCCGCCAGCTTGATATCTCTCACGTCGTAATCCACGAAACCCTCCTCCTTGATGTCTGATCAGTAAAAGGGGGGCGGATTCTGTAATCCGTCCCCCCTTGCGTGTGCCTGTGGGAGCGTCTGGCTTAGAGCCCTGCGTCCTTGCGCAGGATCTTGGCCTTGTCGATTTTTTCCCAGGTGAACTCCGGTTCGTTCCGGCCGAAGTGCCCGTAGGCGGCGGTCTTCTTGAAGATCGGCCGGCGGAGCTTAAGGTGATCGATGATTCCGCGAGGGGTCATCGGGAAATATTTTCGCACCAGCTTGTCGAGATTTTCGACGGAGACCTTCTCGGTGTTTTTCGTATCAACGAGTACGGAGACCGGATCAGCCACGCCGATCGCATAGGCCAGCTGCACTTCGCATTTGTCGGCGAGGCCGGCCGCCACAATGTTCTTTGCGATATAGCGGGCCATGTATGACGCCGAGCGGTCCACCTTTGTGGGGTCCTTACCGGAGAAGGCCCCGCCACCATGGCTGCCGTGACCGCCGTAGGTATCGACGATGATCTTACGGCCGGTCAGCCCTGTATCGCCCATTGGTCCACCCACCACGAAACGACCGGTGGGGTTGATATGGTGCTTGACACCGGTTGGGTCATAGAGACCCTTGGGCATGACTGGCTTGATGACCTTTTCCATGATTTCGCGTTCGATCTGCTTAGTGGTGACATCGGGACTGTGTTGAGTGGAGACGACGATGGTGTCGATGCGGAGTGGTTTGCCGTTCTTATACTCGACGGTGACCTGTGATTTTCCGTCCGGGCGGACCCAGTCGAGGATCTTCTTCTTCCGCACTTCGGCGAGACGCCGGGTCAACCGGTGTGCCAGAACGATCGGCATCGGCATCAACTCATCGGTTTCATTCGTCGCGTAACCGAACATGAGCCCTTGATCGCCGGCCCCGCCGGAATCCACTCCCATGGCGATGTCGCTTGATTGCTGATGGATGGCAGTAAGGACAGAGCAGGTGTGGTAATCAAACCCCCACGACGCGTCGGTGTAGCCGACGTCCTTGATCACATCCCGGATAATGTCGGGGATTTCCACATAGGCTTTCGTGGAGATTTCGCCGGCCACAAATGCGATGCCGGTTGTTAGGATGGTTTCGCAGGCTACGCGCGAGTACTTGTCTTGCGCGATGATCGCATCGAGAATCCCATCGGAGATCTGGTCCGCGATCTTATCGGGATGCCCTTCCGTCACAGATTCTGATGTAAACAGGTAGTTGTGTCTCATTACGCTCCTTCGAAGGTTCTGGTATACGAAAACGCGACTAATCTCCCGCGATACTAGTATGACTGCCCTCCATTTGTCTATTCTTACTTCCGAGGGGAATTGATCCGAGATGTCTCATCCAGTTTGCTTGACACCTCTTTCCCAGCGCTTGTAGAATTACTGGATTTCTGCGGACTTAACGAAGCCAGCCCGCACCGCGTCCGTGCTATTGAATGTGAACAGGGTCTCGCCTTCCGGGCAGGGACAATCCCTTAAGATCCGAAGCAAGGAATTCCTACGATACGAATGGAAAGCCAGGGCTTGTGTCAGGTGAGCAGGGGAGGGAGTGGTACGCAATCATGAACGGCCAGCCGGACGCGCTTCCTCAGAAGGATACCCCTCGGTCTTCCAGCCCCGGCTTGGGATGGGATGAGTTCTCGCGGGAACTGGTCGAGTTCTTCGCCTCGATCAAGCTGGCGATGTTTCTCTTCCTCTTTTTGGCGGCCACGGCGACGATTGGCACGGTTATCCAGCAGGGCGAACGACCGGAAACCTACATTCAGGAATATGGAGAGAACGCCTATCGCTGGTTTCTTCGATTGGGACTGATCGACGTCTATCACACCTGGTGGTTTACCAGCATCCTCGGGCTCCTCTGTGTTAATTCCTTGACCTGTTTCTATAAGCGCTTTCCCGCCGTCTGGCGATCCATGCGGCAGGACAAAGTCAGTGTCTCGCTCGCCTTCATTAAGGGGATGAAGCAACAGGCAGAGGTGTCAGTCGATGCGAGCAAAGAAACGGTGGCGGAGAAGCTCGTGCAGCATTTGATCGAGAAGGGCTATCGCGTGCTCGCGAAAAACGAACCAGGCGAGGTGACGGTCTATGCGACAAAGGGCGTCCTTGGTCGCGTGGGAGCCCACATGGCTCACCTAAGTGCGACGGTCATTGTGCTCGGCGGGTTGATCGGCAGCTATTACGGGTTTCAGGAGTTCGGCGTCTGCCTGGAAGGGCAGACCTATCACATCCCGCGCGGCAATTTTGATTTGAAGATCGATAAGTTTTGGATCGATTATCATGAGAACGGTTCGGTGAAATCGTATAACAGCACACTGACGGTTCTTGAGGGAGGGCAATCGGTCCTTACGAAGACAATTACCGTCAACGACCCCCTGGTTTATAAAAATATCTGGTTTTACCAGTCGAGCTATGGCGACGCATGGGACCAGATCGAAGTCGCGCGGATCAATATCAAGGACAAACAGACTGACAAGGTGATCAAAACGGTTGATTTGGAGTGGCAGAAGGAGCAGGCGCTCGCCGATCTCAAGTTGAAGCTGTCGATCACGGACTTCGTGGCGGACTTTGCCTTCAATTCAACGGAAAAGAAGGTCTTCTCAAAGACGGTGGAACATGCGAACCCCGCCATCAGACTCGCGGTCAACGAACGTGAGACTGTTCAGGCCACGCCGTGGATTTTTTATCAATTCCCTGATCTCTTTGAGGTCAAAGATTCAAAATATCAGTTCGAACTGGTGGGGTATAAGCCAAAGAAGTATACCGGCCTCCAGATCGCGAAGAATCCTGGGATCAATATTGTGTGGACCGGGTCGACCATGATCGTCGTCGGGATCACCCTGTCTTCCTTTATCTATCATCGGCGCCTTTGGGCAAAGATCGTACCGGATGGCAGGGGTGTCGCGGTCTATCTCGGTGGGACCTCTCATAAGAGCCAGATCGATTTTCAGAAAGAATTCCGGAAGTTGACCGACAGGATTCGGACGTTTTCGGCTTGAAGACATATGGTGGTCAAACTACCCCTTTCTTGGGTATGATTAAACACTAGCGTACTTGCCTGATTCCATCGACGGAGGACCTTATGATGCGGTCTCTCTTCTTATTCGACATGACCTTCTGGCTTTATCTCGCCGCTCTGACTCTCTATATCGCCTATCTCTTCGCGCGACGTCCCGCAATGACGTTTGCCCCGGCCGGTCATCCGACTGAGAATTTCGATGAGCGCGATGGGGCTTGGGCGACGCAACTGGGACAGGTCGCGACGCTGATTACGGTGTTTGGGTGGATCGTGAATACGGCGGCTTTGTTCACCCGCGCTTTTGAACGTCTCCAACACTCAGGGACCTTCGCGCCCTGGTCGAATCAATTCGAAGCCATGGCCTATGTCTCCTGGGCAATTATTCTCGGGTATGTGCTGCTTGAGTTGCGATACAAGATCAAGGCCATCGGAGCGTTCGTGGTGGGTATCGGGTTCATCGCGATGGGAGCCGCGTCTCTCCTCCCCTATCGGTACCAGACGGCCGAACCGCTTGTGCCGGCCCTGAACAGCTACTGGATTTATATTCACGTGTCCGTAACCCTGACCAGTTATGCGGCTTTTGCCATGGCCGGTGGTCTGGGCCTGATGTATCTGTTCAAAGAGCGGGCGGAACAGCGGGGGAGCCGGTCACGGTTCTTTGCTTCGTTCCCGGACCTCGAGACGATCGATGAATTGGGGTACAAAGCCATCATGATCGGCTTTCCGCTTCTCGCCTTCGGCATTATCCTCGGCGCGATGTGGGCGAACTATGCCTGGGGTGGCTATTGGAGTTGGGATCCGAAGGAGACCTGGTCGTTGATTGTGTGGTTGATTTACGGGGCCTACATCCATGCACGCATGACGCGTGGGTGGGAAGGCCGCCGAGCGGCGATCTACGCGGTCTTCGGGTTCTTGATGGTCATCTTCTGTTTCTGGGGTGTGAACTTTTTGTTGTCGGGCCTCCACGCCTACGCCTAGCCGTAGGATGCTGAAAATGGCTACCAACTTCGTTCTTGGTCGCTCGCTCCCCTCAACGTACTAACGACTGTACGCCTCGGGGCCCTCGCTTGCTGCGGCCTTGCACGGTGGACGGCGCGTCTCGGCGCGCCGGGGTGAGGGGGTGAGAAGGCGACATTCTGAACATCCTTATAAACGGTTGGAAAGGAACAATCTTGTCGGAAATTTCGATCCCTAGCTCATCTCATCCTGCATCTCGAACAGGCGGCTCACGCCTCCTCATCTTGTTGGCAGGGGTGCTCATTCTCAGCGCTGTGTTTGGCATTGTGTGGATGCAGAGTGCCAAGTACGAACCATTGGTCGTAGGCAAGCAGGCGCCGGACTTCGCCTTATCGGATCTCAATGACAAGCCCTACCGACTCTCTGACTTTCGTGGCAAGGTGGTATTCCTCAATTTCTGGGCCACTTGGTGTAAGCCCTGCCGCGAGGAAATGCCGTCAATGGAAGTGCTCTATAAGAACTTTGAGAAAGACGGATTGGTAGTCTTGGCGGTGAGTATTGACCGTGTCACGACGACGAAGGATATCCCGCCCTTCGTCAAAGGCATGAACCTGACGTTTCCGGTGTTGATCGATTCGTGGGGGCAAACTGATAAGCCCTATAAGCGGATGGGTGTGCCTGAGACATTCATCATCGACCAAGAGGGCGTCATCCGAGAGATTGTGATAGGACCACGGGATTGGACACGGTTGGATAGCCTCCCGGTGATTACGAAGTTGCTCAACGTGACACCCAAGACGGTCGATGCAGGCCGTCAAACGATGTAAGCGAGGAACGGATGACCCGACTGGGGTTGATCGGGGGTGCTCTGACCCTCGTGGCGATTCTGCCTGGAGAATATGGGACGTCGTTCTTCGTCGACAGGGGCGTGGCTTCTAAGGTTGCGTCTCGTGGCCTCGTCAAGCCAGGCGACACCGCGCCGAATTTTCAGTTGCGGGACCTCGATGGAAAAGCCGTCTCGTTGTCGGATTTTCTAGGGAAAGTCGTTCTCGTGAATTTTTGGGCGACATGGTGCGGACCCTGCCGTGTCGAAATGCCGGCCATGGAGCAGCTCTACCGCACTTTTCCCCGAAAGGACTTTGAAATTCTTGCCGTATCCACAGATCCGCAAGGAGCTGCCGTGACCCGTCCGTTTCAGCGGGAAATCGGTCTGACGTTTCCGATTCTGCATGATGCCGACTATCGGGTGGGGTTGACCTATGGTGCGCGCACCTTGCCGATGTCGTTCATGGTGGACCGCAACGGAGTTGTCCGACAACAGATTTTTGGAGCACGTGACTGGAGTGCCCCGGAAGCCCACCAGTTGATTCAAGTGCTGATGAAGTCGTAAGAGCATGACGCAGTCCCTTCCACAGATCTCCGTGATCGCTGCATTCTCCGCGGGCTTGCTTTCATTCATCTCGCCCTGCGTGCTGCCGCTGGTCCCCTCGTACATCTCATACATTACCGGCTTGTCCGTGGAACAACTGACGGATGCCACAGAGCGATCCAAATTCAAGAAAGCCATCATCGCCAACGCCCTCTTATTCATCGCCGGATTCTCCGCCGTCTTTATTATGTTCGGTGCCTCTGCGAGTTTCCTCGGGCAGCTGTTGATTACCTACCAAGACCACGTCAGACGGATCGGAGGGGTGTTGATCGTCGTCTTCGGTCTGTATCTATTGGGCATCCTGAATCTGAATTTTTTGAAAATGGAGCATCGGTATCAATTCAGAAATCGTCCGACCGGTTACCTTGGATCATTTCTCATCGGCGTTGCGTTTGCTGCGGGCTGGACGCCTTGCGTCGGTCCCGTCCTCGGAACCATTTTGCTCTATGCTAGCACGACCGATTCGCTGACGAGCGGCGTCACGCTGCTGACGGCGTACTCGGTCGGCTTGGGTTTACCACTCTTCGTGACGGCGTTAGGAGTGGATCGTTTCCTGGTCTATTTCAAACAAGCACGGGCCTACCTGTGGGGCGTCTCGACAGTGAGCGGGGTCTTGTTGGTTATCGTGGGCGTGATGATCTATGCCAACACGTTGACGATGATTACCGGTTTTCTAGAGCGGTATGGCATCGGTTGGTATCTCGGGCAGTAAACAGCGGTCAGTCATCAGCGATTAGCTTCCCGCTCTTGAATCTCGTCTTCGCGCCAGGTTCCGCAAACCTCCTCTTTCCACCTCAGTCCACAGTCCTCAGCCTTGGTGGAGAATCTCGTTGCTGATTGCTGACAGCGTCTTCGCTGTAAACCTAGCACCAGGCGCCGAGGCGGCACGTCACGAACGACGGTATAAGGACGTTGGCGGAAGGGATTCCTAGTGAACCGTGTGCGGTCGGAGGAGCGAAGCCGGACGGGGAGCTGATATGGGAATCTGGCTCGGTCGCGATAGAGGGAGGCCCAGATGGGCCGGAATCGGATTTCTTAGCGAGCAGCGTGGGAGAATTCACGTTTCCGATCTTGGCCAACAACCGTCGGGCTTCACCTTCATGCTTGTTGTTGGGATATTTTTCGGCCAACAGTATCAGGTTTTCGCTGGCCCAGTCCTCGGCTCCCAGATCGTGATAGCTCAAGGCTAGAAAATAGAGGGCCTCCGGCGCAACCGACTTATCCGGGTAGAGTTTTATAATTTGCTCAAATCGGTGAGCTGCAGCCAGGTATGAGGCACGTCGATAATAAAATTGCCCGACAACGAGATGGGTCTGTGCTAAAAGGTCGTGGCATTCCTGAATTTTCTCGACGGCTTGAGTTTCATAGCGGTTCCCCGGGTATTCCTTTCGCAGTCGCTCAAATGCCTCGATTGCCTTTTGAATCGGTTCGGGGTCTCGATGGATTCCCTTGGCTCGCTTCATCTGGCTTTCTCCGATTCGGAAAGCCGCATATGGGGCGAGCATATGGGTACGGTGGAGCTCCAGAAAATGGTTATACTCGACGATTGCTTCCCCATATTCTTCCTTATCGAAGAAGGCTTCGCCCCGTTTCATGATCACGTTGGGGTCGTAGTTCTTTTCAATCGTGTCTCCCACAAAGATCTGCTCATCGGTCCCAGTAAGGGCTTTCTTTGAAGAATCTTGGTTTTTGGGCGTAGTGGAACAGGCAGTCAGTAAGCAGCAGACCACCAGACAGCCGATCGCTCGGAGGTCAATTGCAGCTCGTTTTCGCGGTTTTAGCTGAAGTAAAACTGTCATGTCACTGTGTCAGCCTGTCACTGTGTCGGTTTGTATCAGGCTTGCGCGTAAAATGCAATGAAACTGGCACTTGGTTGACCCCTTTCTCACTGAGACCTATAATCCCGCCCGCACAGGGGGCCGGCTAGTCTCCTAAAGGAGGGGGCAACCCCAAGAAAATGGTACGAACCAGAATAATCGGGACTGGCTCATATATCCCTGAACGGGAGATATCCAATCGCGAGGTCGGTGAACCGCTAGGGGTTGATGCAGCTGCCGTGCAGCGGCTCACGGGGATCAAGGAGCGGCGCTGGGCATCTCCGGCGCAAGCCTCCTCAGATCTGGCTGCGGAGGCAGGTCGACAAGCCTTGGCGACCGCGGGTCTTGCCGCTGCTGATGTGGATGGAATAGTGGTTTCGACGACTTCGGCTGATACGGCATTCCCGTCAACGGCCTGCCTCGTTCAGCGGTTCCTGGCGTGTCGGAATGTGCCGGCCTTCGATATCTCTGCTTCCTGTTCGGGTTTTCTCTATGGACTCTCGATGGCGGACGCCATGATTCGAAGTGGACAGCTCAAAACATGTCTCGTGGTAGCAGCCGAGGTGAAATCTCGGACGTTGGATCGGACGGATGTCGACACGGCGCTCTTGTTTGGGGATGGGGCTGGAGCTGTCGTGGTCCGCGCAGAGCCGGGCAGCAGCCATCCGAGCAGAGGTCTCTTGGGCCTACGTCTCCATGCCGACGGATCAGGTCATGACTACATTCGTATTCCTGCTGGAGGGTCTCGAACCCCGACGACGCAAGAGACGGTGAACGCAATGGGTCACACATTGCGGATGAAAGGATCTCCGCTGTTTCGACAGGCAGTCCGGCGGCTGGAGGAAGCTGTGCGGGATGTGGTGAAGGAGTTCGGGATTGACCTTCAAGAGGTGACGCAGCTGATCCTTCATCAGGCTAATGCGCGTATCCTCGAGCAGGTTGCGAGACGCCTGAAGATTCCGGCAGGGCGAATCTGTTCTGTGATCGAGCACTACGGTAATACGTCTTCGGCATCTCTCCCCATTGCCCTTGATCATGCAGTCCGAGCCGGCTCGATCAGACCAAACGATCTTATCGTGCTGGGCACTTTTGGCGGGGGACTCACCTGGGCGACGGGAATCCTCCGGTGGTGAACAATTTACAGGCCGGTAGCCGTTTCGTAATCTCGACGTAACAGGACTCGTGGAATGTAACCAGCGCACGATAGGAGGGGCGACTCGATGATGTTTGGGCTGATTCCCAAGGAAGAAGCGTTCTTCGAGATGTTTAAGAAGGCCGCGCATAACATGATCGAGGGGAGTCGTCTCCTGAAAGAGATGATGGAACACTTCCAGGATCCGGTCCAACAAGCCAAGCGAATCAAGGACGTGGAACATGTGGGGGACGGCATCACCCACGACATCGCCCTACGGCTAAACCAGACCTTTATCACGCCGATCGATCGCGAGGATATCCATGACCTTGCCAGCGCATTGGACGATATTCTCGATGTGACCGAGGCGATCGCTGACCGCTTCGTGCTCTACAAGGTAGCAAAACCGACCGATATGGCGATCAAGCTGGCAAACATTTTGTATCAAGCCTCTGTCGCGGTCGGTCGGGGAGTGGATCGTTTGGGGATGGGCCATCCCCAAGTGAATGAATGTAGTGTTCAGGTGAATAGCTTGGAGAACGAAGCGGATCGTGTTTCTCGCGACGCAATCTCGGCGTTGTTCGAAAAGGAAAACGATCCGATGGCGGTGATCAAACTAAAAGAGATCTACGAGGGCTTTGAAGAAGGAACCGATCGGTGTGAGGACGTGGCCAATATTCTTGAGCGTATCGCCTTAAAACACCACTAAATGAACCCGGTAAGAGGCAAGGCGTGAGAGGCCAGTGGCTCATCACAAGGGATCAGACTGCGGTGCTCGACCGATCGGCGGCCTTGTTGGTTGTGTTTGTTCTCGCAGGGAATCCGCAGGGCTTGCCGCCTGCCCCCTCCCTTCGCCTCACCAGGGTGTCGCATGCCTGATTTGGGCGGGATGCTCCTCCTCGTCGTCCTGCTGGCGCTCATGTTCGATTTTTCGAACGGTTGGCATGACAGTGCGAACGCAATCGCGACCGTGGTCTCCACACGAGTGGTCAGCCCGTTTGTGGCCGTGATGGCAGCGGGGGCTCTCAACGTCGCTGGCGCATTCATGTCGACGGCGGTTGCGAAGATGCTCGGATCGGGAATCATTGATCCGACGTCCGTTACACAGCAGATGGTTGCAGCAGCGTTAGCGGGGGCGATTCTCTGGAATCTGCTCACGCTCATGCTTGGTCTTCCGACCAGCTCCTCCCACGCTTTGATCGGTGGGCTCGTCGGCGCGGCGGTGACTCACGGAGGATGGGAGACCGTGAAATTGTCCGGCCTCCGGTCCGTGTTGGAAGCAATGGTCTTGTCGCCGTTTTGCGGGTTTGCGATGGGACTTCTATTAATGGTGCTGATCAGCTGGACTTGTTTCCGGATCGCGCGGAGCGTGGCGACGCGGTTCTTCAAACGGCTACAACTCTTGTCGGCCTGCTTCATGGCATTCAGCCACGGGGCGAACGATGCTCAAAAGGCAATGGGTATCATTACACTGGCTCTCCTTTCGGCGGGCCAGATTCAAACGGCGGAGGTGCCGGGTTGGGTCATCGGAGCCTGTGCTATCGCGATGGGTCTGGGGACGGCGGTGGGAGGCTGGCAGATCGTTAGGACCTTGGGGATGCGCATCGTCAAGCTCGAACCGGTTCATGGGTTCGCCGCTGAAACCGGCGCTGCAGCAGTGCTGATGGTCACGGCGCACATCGGTTTGCCAGTCAGCACGACGCACACGATCACCTCTTCGGTCATGGGTGTTGGCGCGGTTAAGCGACTGTCTGCGGTGCGCTGGGGGGTGACGAAGCGGATTCTCTATGCCTGGTTGTTTACATTGCCCGGTGCGGCGCTGTTGTCGTGCGTGATTTATCTGCTCGGAACCAGATTGAGCTGAGAGTCCGGCGAAACGACGTGGTAGACGGATAATCGCACCACAAAACGACTCCCGGTCGGGATATTTGCCTCTACCCACACCTGTCCACCGTGTCCTTCGACGATATGTTTCACGATGGCCAGCCCGAGCCCTGTGCCTCCCAGCTCGCGCGAGCGCGCCTTATCAACGCGATAGAATCGCTCGAAGACTCGGGGACGATCCCGTTCGGGAATGCCCATACCGGTGTCGGTGACCGTCAAGTCGATCTGATCGCTGGCGGAGCTGGCGGAAGAGGGGCCAGATGTCGCGCGATGGGCCGCGATGGTGACGGTTCCATGTTCCGGCGTGTACTTGATCGCATTGTCGATCAGGTTCATGAGCACCTGCACGAGGCGCTCTTCATCGCCAGCAATCAGCGGGAGATCCGGAGCAATCCACGACGTCAAGCGATGCCCTTTTTTATCCGCAAGGGGTTTGAGCATGGCCAAGGTCCGCTCAATGACGGTGCTGAGGTGCAGCGGGTCTCGCTTGAACAGGACTTGACCGGATTCAATCTTCGAAAGCTGCAGCAGGTCGTCGAGAATCAAATTCAGTCGGTCGCTCTGCTTGAGGATGATATCGAGGAAGCGCGAGCTCGTGTCGGGGTCGTTTTTCCCTCCGTCGATGAGCGCCTCGACGTACCCTTTGATTGAGGTCAGCGGAGTCCGTAATTCATGGGAGACGTTCGCCACGAAATCTTTGCGGATGTTCTCAAGTCTCCGGAGTTCGGTGATGTCATGGAGCACCAGGACCGCACAGGCTTCATTGTCCTGTTCACCTCCTGCGATTGAGGCTTCGACATGGAGGCACCGCCCACTCGGTGAGAGGATAATCTCGGATTCTTGCCCATTGCGGGATGCCAGCACGTTCGAAACCAACTGATTCAAGTCTTGGTGCTGGAACACGTCGGCACAGCGGCGACCACGCGATTCCGATCGACTGATGTCAAACATGCGCTCAAGGGCCGGATTGACCTGAAGGACTCGACCGCGATAGTCGAGGACCATCACCCCCTCAACCATCGAAGTGAGCATCGCCAGCAACTGCGACCGATCTTCGGACAATTCCTCGATTTTCACTCGGAGCTCGGCGGTCATGTGATTGAGCGCATCGCCTAAAAGTCCGACTTCGTCCTGCGCCGATGTTTGGATACGAACGCCGTGGTCACCGGCGGCCAGCTGACTGGCTGCCTTGGCCATGTCCGACAACGGTTTTGTCAGCCCGCGTGCCAACCACACGCTTAGCGCGACGGCGATGAGAAACGCACTTCCGAACGCAAGAGCCAGATTGTGCTGTAACTTGCCCAACTCCTGTTCCAACATTGTCATCGGAAGCCCGAGCCTCAGAAAAATCGAATAGGTCGGGTCGCCATCCCGTTTCAACCCGACCGCTCGATACAACGTTCGCTGGCCGGTCGTGTGGCTCATGCGGAGATCGGTTCCGAATCCGGAGGCGATCGCGCTTTGAATTTCAGGCCTCGTTCGATGATTTTCGACAGCTGCCAGTTCTCGATCAGGGACGGCACTGTCGGCCAAAACCGATCCATCCGCCGCCACGAGCGTGATACGCACGAGGGCCAACGAACTCAAATCGCGGACGATCGCTTGGAGTTGTGTTGTGGGCGGCAGAGGGCTGGGACCCAGAAGAAGAGGTTGCAATTGATGAGCGACGAGCTGGGTCCGGACTTCCAGGGTTTGACTCGACTGAGCAATCTCCTGTTGCTTGATCGACTGAGCGGCGAGAAGACCGGCAGTGATGAGTCCGCAGGCGAGCACCACCAGCGTGGCGAGCGTCACCTTCCATCGGATGGGGAGAGTCATGCCGTCCGGTCCGCTTCTTTCAACTTATATCCTATCGATTTGACCGAGGTGATGGCTTCGTTCAGGAGCGGAATTTTTTGTTTCAGGCGGCGGATATGGACGTCGACGGTCCGAGTCGTACCGTAATAATCATACCCCCACACGGTGTTGAGAAGCACCTCGCGTGTGAGAACGCGGCCCGGGTTTCGCAACAGATGCTCAAGAAGTCCGAATTCTTTCGCCGTCAAGGGAATGTCTTTATTGTTCAGAGTAACCTCGTGACGGGCCAAGTCCATGACCAGGCGTCCATATTGGTATCGAGTCAGACGTTCGTCGGGTTTGCGATCAAGTCGACGAAAGAGCGCTTTGACACGTGCCATCAGCGCTTTTGGACTGAAAGGCTTGGTGACATAATCATCAGCGCCCAACTCAAGACCGATCACGGTATCCGACTCCTCGGCTTTGGCCGTCAACATGATGATGGGCAGCATCGCCGTTTCTGGAGCCGAACGAAGCCGTTTGCAGACCTCAAGTCCGTCGAGTTCGGGAAGCATTAAATCAAGGATGATCAGATCGGGCTTCTCCTGCTTAACCTGCTTCAAACCTTCTGAACCGGTCGCTGCCGTGACAGTTCGGAATCCCTCTTTCTCCAGATACAATTTGACCAATTGCAGGATGTCCTGTTCGTCCTCGACGATGAGAATCTTCTTTAACGGTGCGGGCGACATGGTGAATAGGTCCAGCCTACGGGGCCGTGAAAACCCTGTCAAGAGACGGAATCTGCCGGAGGACGGGCAAAACTGTTGACGGAACCTGCTGATCTGACGTAAGGTAAACGAGACGACCATGTTGGCTTGGCGTGAGGGCGACCAATGCTATCGGGCTATGAGGGAGAGCGGATCACGATGAAGATTTATCTTGCCAACCCGCGAGGATTCTGTGCCGGCGTCGATCGGGCGATCGATATTGTTGACCTGTCGCTGAAGAAATATGGTGCGCCGATTTATGTGCGACACGAAATCGTCCATAGCCGGCATGTCGTGAATTCGCTCCGTCAGAAGGGGGCTGTGTTCGTCGAAGAATTGAGCGAAGTTCCGGAAGGCTCGGTGGTGATTTTCAGCGCGCACGGTGTGGCGAAGTCGGTTTGGGAGGAAGCGCATCACCGACGATTGCACGTCATCGATGCGACGTGCCCTCTTGTGATCAAAGTTCACAATGAGGTGAACCGTGATTACACGCAAGGGTACGATCTCATTCTTATCGGCCACGCGGGCCATCCCGAGGTGATCGGAACACTCGGTCAGATCCCGGACAAGTTTCACCTCGTGTCCTCGGTCGAAGATGTACGAAATCTGCAGGTCGAGAACACCACGAACCTGTCGTATGTCACCCAGACGACACTCAGCGTGGACGAATGCCGAGATATCGTCGGTGCCCTCCACCAACGGTTTCCCCACATCAAGGGGCCCCACCAGGAAGACATCTGTTACGCCACACAGAACCGTCAAAACGCGGTCAAAGAACTGGCCAAGTTGGTCGATGTCATCCTGGTCATCGGCTCCCCGAATAGCTCTAATTCCAATCGCTTGCGGGAGTTGGGGGAACACTGCGGGATTGTTTCCTATTTGATTGACTCCGCATCCGATATCGACCCGGTCTGGCTCAAGAACGTGAAAGCGGTGGGAATTACCGCCGGGGCATCGGCCCCCGAAGTGTTGGTAGAGGAAGTTGTAGCCTACCTGAAGACCTATGGCACGGCTGAAGTTGAAGATCTCACTGTGATCGAGGAAGACGTCGAATTTCTTCTTCCGAAGGAACTCATCACAATCGAATCGTCGAAGAAACCAGTGGCGATCCAAGCAGGCTAGTCTTTTCCCTTCCCTTACACTCAACCGTCAAAATATTGTGGGCTTTTTAACAAAGCCCACTACAGGCAGTATTTTTCTTTGATTTTTCGTAAGGTCTTGTGTTACAAGACCCCCGTTTGTCTGGTTCATTCAGGCTGGCCATACCACCCCTGAAAAGGAGTCGCCATGTACCTGAAATCGCTCGAAATGCTGGGCTTTAAATCGTTCCACGAGGCCCGCATCGAATTTCCGGACGGCGTCACGGCCATCGTCGGACCCAACGGGAGCGGTAAGAGCAATGTCGTCGATGCCATCCTCTGGGTACTTGGGGAACAGAGTACAAAAACGCTCCGCAGCGAGAAGATGGAAGACGTCATCTTCAACGGGACCGAACTGCGGAAACCCCTTGGGATGGCGGAGGTGTCATTGGTGATCAGCGAATTGGATCGGATCAACGTCGATCCTTTGTCTGGGCTATCGAGTCAATTGGCCGAATTTCAGGAACTCATGATTACGCGCCGTCTCTACCGGAACGGCGACAGCGAATATCTAATCAACAAGACGCCCTGTCGCCTTAAAGACATCCGGAGCGCGTTGCTCGACACGCGCGCAGGCACCAAAGGGCACACGGTTATTGCCCAGGGACAAATTGATCAGATTCTCAACTCCTCTCCGCAAGACCGTCGCGAGTTGATCGAAGAAACGGCCGGCATCATCCGCTACAAGAAACAGAAGGCAGAAGCTTTGCGCAAACTCGACACCACACAGCAGAATCTCTTACGCGTGCGCGATATCATTGCCGAAGTCAAGAAGCAGCTGAATGCCTTGGAACGGCAGGCGCGGCAGGCGCGTTCGTATCAGACGCTCCAGCAGGAGGCGAAATCCCTTGAGATCCAATTGTTGACGCATGAATACCGAACGCTCCGAGCGACCATGAAAGGTGTAGAAGCTGAACTCCAGACATGCGCTCAACAGGAATCAGGAGAAGCGGCCGAGCAGGCGCGGCTTGTGGCTGCGCTCGAACAGGTACGACTTACGGTGTTCGAGGCGAATGACAGGATCGCCCGTGTGCACGAAGAGTTAACGACAGTCGAGCAGCAACAGGCGCAAGCGCTGACGGCGGCTGAAGTGGAGCGGAATCGAGGCGGTCTCTTTGAAGAGCAGTTGTTGCAAGGGAAACAGGAACTCGACCGACTCGCGGAAGAACGACGCCGTCTACGATCGGAGACGGAAGCCATAGAGGAAGCTCTCGTGACCTTGGAGCGCGAATCTTCGGAACGGGAACAGACCGTGACTGCGCTCGACCGTGAGATGAAAACATTACTCCATCAACGGTCCACAACAGTGGCGGAAGAAGAACGGGGCCGACTCGACGTCCTCAACCTGACCGTCCTAGTTGCACATGCAGAACAGGGCTTGGTTCAATTAGCAACGCGCAAGCAAGACATAGCCGGGCGCGACGAACGATTGACAAGAGAGCGAGGGGAAACCGAGGCCCAACAAGCTGCGGCACATGATCGACATCTGCAGCTTCAAGCCTCCTGCCGTGAAGCCGAGCAATTGGTAGAGACTCTCCGCCAGCAGCATCAGCAGGTCGTGCAGCAGAATGACCGCGCGGCAGAAGACTTGGTGGTGATCGACCAACAACTACTGCGTCAATCGGAAGAGTTGGCTGCGGTAGACTCTCACCTGCGGGCACTGCAGGGTGTGTTGCAGGAAGACATGGGGTATGGCCGTTGTGGACAGGAAGAAGCCACCGCCCTCAAAGCCTGCACCGGTGTGCACGACGCGGTGGCGGAATGGTTGATCATCCCGCCGGGCCTTGACCGCGCGGTGGACGCTATTCTCGGTGAACGGGTACGTGGATGGTTTGTCGATGGGCTTGCAGCGGCTACCCACGCCATCGGCTTTTTGAAAGGCAACGATCTTGGGCGAGGCACGTTCATCCCTCAACAGCCGCGCTGGACCGGCCGAACTTCTTCCTTGGAAACCTGGTGGCCGACAATCAAGGATCAACCCGGTGTCGTGGGGCGTGCGGTCGACCTAATCAAGGCGGAGCACCACCGCGAGGAAACGCGAAACTACCTCTTCGATCGTGTTGTCATTGTGGACTCGCTGGAAACGGCGACTCGGCTTTGGGAACAGCATTCGTGGTCGGCACCAGACGGCCCCGTGCTCGTGACTGGTGCGGGAGAAATTCTCGACCCTGCGGGAGTGATGACAGGCGGACAGGTGAGTACCACAGGAGGGTTACTCCAGCGACGTCGAGAGGTTCTCGATCTCGATGCCAAGCGAGAACGATTGGTTGCTGCTGTGGAAGAGGGCAGGCAACGCCGGGAGCAGCTCCTTGCTCACGCCGTGGGCTTCAAGGAAGAGTTACGGCGGCTGGCCGATGCACTCCGCGATGCCGAGATGCGAGCGTTGTCTCTCCAAAAAGATGCGGTCGGGATCGGGCACATACTGGGAGAGCTGGCGCAGCGGATCGACACACTGACGAGTGATGCAACCCAACATTCGCGCGAGGGCCGGCAACTGGATCAAGAAATACGTTCCGGCGAAGCCCAGTTTGCGCAGTGGAAAAGCGAAAAACTCGGTCAAGAAACCGGGCTTGGACAGGTGCGGGCACGACTCAGCCAGATCGACCACCGTGTACAAGTGCTGCGACAAGAGCTGACAGAGGCACAGTTGATTGCCCAAGGCCTCAGGACGACCTCTGAACATCGACAGGAGGATCTGTTGCGCCTTCGGCAGGCTCAAGTCGAGGCTGATACGCGTGTCGAAGCTCTCACCCGCCAGATCGAAAGTCTCGTCACTTCGATTGAACAATGTCGGGCGGATCGGCTCAGACAGGAGACCTTGCGCCAGGAGCTGGGGCAGACAGCGGTCCAGATCAAGGCTCGACTGGTTGAAGCACAGGAGCAGCAAGCGCAAGACATGGTAACTGCCCGACAGCTTGAGAGCGGACTCGATCAAGTACACCAACGGATCACCTCGATTCGCGAGGCTCGGATGCTGGTGGAAGTACGGCGAGCTGAGGTCAAAACTCAACTCGGTACAGTGGAGTCCACTCTCCTCGGGACGTATCAGGTTGACCTCCGTCTGCTGGCAGAAGGGATGCCCGCGACCTTAACAGTCGAGCCTGGTGGCGATGCCGAGCCAACGGCGAACGAGCCGGCGCTACGAGAACAGCTCCAGAAGGTCCGAGACCGACTCGATCGGATGGGGCCGATCAATCTTGCTGCGATCAGCGAGCATCAAGAGTTGGAGGAACGGTTTCGTTTCCTCTCCACTCAAGAGCAGGACCTGGCCGCGTCCATCAGCTCGCTCAAGGAAATTATTCAGCGCATCAACCGAACGACCAAGGAGATGTTCGTCAATACCTTTGCCGAGTTGCAGCAGAAATTCGGCGATGTCTTCGCCAAGTTTTTCCCCGGTGGTCGTGCAGAGCTCCAATTGGTGGAAAGTCCTCCGGATGAGACGGATGAAAACCGCGGCCCCCAGGAACCAGGGGTGGAAATCGTCGCCCAACCTCCAGGCAAACGCCTGAAGAGTATTGCGATGCTGTCCGGGGGGGAGAAAACCTTGACGGCCATGGCTCTGCTCTTCGCGAGCTTTCTGATCAGACCTACACCGTTCTGCATCCTCGACGAAATCGATGCACCGCTCGATGAGGAGAACATCGGACGCTTTACCGGCGTGTTGTGCGAGCTGGCCCAGGATGCGCAATTCATGGTCATTACCCACAATAAACGGACGATGGCCATCGCGGATTCCTTGTTCGGGGTGACGATGGAAGAGCCGGGAATCTCAAAACTTGTTTCCGTCCGGTTGACCGATTTACAGCCTGCCTAGGCGACGATCCAACAAAAATCCTCGTAGTTCAGAGGACTTCCACTTCTTCAATTCTTGACTTGAGGGAGGGCGTCTGTTATAAGCCCAGCGATAGGCAGCTCCCCGAGTGTGCAGACTCGTTCCGTCTCGTCCTGGCAGCGGAATCAGTCGTTCTCGCGTTCCCGTCTGCCTTGGGTGTTTCCCAGATTAGAAGCACGATGAAACTGTTTCGAACCATATTCACCCGTCTGTCGGATGGCCTTTTCGCGTCCGTCCCGGAAAAATTCCGCCTCGTAGCGGAATTTTCAAAGACCCCGGCCTTGCGCCTCATCTCGGAAAAATCTACGTCTCCCGCCACGGTCGACACGCCGGGTCGGCGTGCTAGCGGGCACTCAGGTGGTCAGGTCGAGGCTATTGATGATGCAGTGCGTCGGAGCCAGGCGTGGTTTATGGCACGGCAGCATACATCCGAAGGCTGCTGGGTCGCTGAGCTCGAGGCGGACACGACGCTGACTTCCGAATACCTCATGCTTCGAAGATTCCTCGATCGGGTTGATCTCGAACGAGAACGTAAGGCGGTCCGCTATCTCCGTTCAACGCAATTACCGGACGGCGGATGGCCGATTTACTACGGAGGTCCTTCGGAGATCAGTGCGTCGGTGAAGGCCTACTTCGCGTTGAAGCTCAGCGGCGTATCGGCGCAGGAGCCTTTCATGGTGCGAGCAAAGGATTGCATCCTCGCGAAAGGCGGAGTCGTCCAGGTGAACGTTTTCACGAAGATCGCCCTGGCGCTGTTTGGTCAGTACGATTGGCAAGGCATCCCGAGTATGCCTCCCGAAATCATGCTGCTGCCGAAGCGGTTTTATTTCAGCATCTATGCGATATCGTACTGGTCGCGCGCGGTCTTGATTCCATTACTCATTGTGTTTGCAGACCAGCCTGTCTGCCGCATCCCTCAAGAAGAGGGTATCGACGAACTCTATGTCACCCCACGGACGCAGATTCGGTATCGCCGGTTTCCTCCGTTCAACAAAGATCAAGGGTGGTTTACCCCGCACAATCTTTTTGTGGTGCTAGATGCCGTGCTGAAAGTGTATGACCGGATGCCGGTCAGTTGGCTGCGTGAGAAGGCTCTCCACAGTGCGGCCACATGGATGTTGGAGCACATCAAAGGAAGCGGCGGACTCGGGGCGATTTATCCCGCCATGGCGAATTCGATCGTGGCGCTCAGGTGTTTGGGCTATCAAGTTGACGACCCGCTCGTGCAGAAAGCGCTCCGCGAGATCGAAGACCTGGAAGTCTACGACAGCATCGGGAGCGGCGAGCAGCGGGTTGAGACGATGCATCTCCAACCCTGCCACTCTCCGATTTGGGATACGTCGGTGTTGATGAATGCCTTGGTCGAAGCCGGGATGGCTCAGGACCATCCGTCGCTGCAGAAGGCCTGTACGTATCTCGTATCAAGGCAGACCAGGACGGTCGGGGATTGGAAGTTCTCATCCCCCAACGCCGAACCGGGCGGCTGGTATTTCCAGTTTGAAAACGAACTGTATCCCGATGTGGACGATTCCGCGGTGGTCTTGATGGCCTTGTCTAAGGTCCACGTGGCTCAGACAGCCGAATTACGGGACTCCATCCGGCGAGGGATGAACTGGGTGCTCGCCATGCAAGGATCGGACGGGGGGTGGGGCGCCTATGACAAGGACAACAATCGCATCGTCTTCAACTATATTCCGTTCGCCGACCACCATGCGTTGCTCGACCCCAGTACGGCCGACCTGACCGGGCGTTGCCTGGAAATGCTGGCCGCGCTGGGCTATGACCAGACTCATCCGGCCGTTGCACCGGCGTTGGCGTTCCTCAAGCGGGAGCAGGAGGAGGATGGCAGTTGGTATGGCCGCTGGGGAGTCAATTATATCTATGGCACTTGGTCCGTGTTGGCCGGTCTACGGGCGATCGGCGAAGATCTGTCGCAGCCGTACATTCGCCGTGCGGTCTCCTGGCTCGAATCGAAGCAGAATCCGGACGGTGGCTGGGGGGAGTCTTGCCTATCCTACGGAGAGTTCGAGTCGAGGGGGGAGGGAGAGAGTTGCCCATCACAAACCGCCTGGGCCCTCATGGCTTTGATGTCTGCTGGCATCACAGATGCCTTCAGCGTGGTTCGAGGGGTTCAGTATCTCCTTCGGCATCAAATGAAGGATGGGTCGTGGGAAGAAGTGCGCCATACCGGCACTGGGTTCCCGCGCGTGTTCTATTTGCGCTATCACTGGTATTGCCAATACTTTCCGCTTTGGGCACTCGCCATGTATAGGAATTTACGGACACGCGGAAGGATGCGCGCCGATGACATACGCAGGCAGGTAATGATCTCCGGGTGCTATCGGTCGGATCGTTGACGATCGCGCCAGCCCAATCCACTGGTTGTGTTCGTGCCCATTCCACTCCTGCCGTCACACGCATCGCAGTATTCGTTGCCACTCGCTGGGAGTTCCGCGCCCTTCATTCCGCTCTTTCACTCGACGAGACGACGATTCTTGGAAGCATCCGCTGTGGCAAGACGGAACGGAACGGGCGCCTCTATTACGTGGTTCAAACCGGCGTCGGCCTCGGTCGTGCGAGTCAGGTTGCCCGATCGGTGCTCAGTGAGGGTGTATGGACGTTGGCCTTATCGACGGGATTTGCTTGCGCGCTGACGACGGCCGGCATCGGGGATCTGATTATCGGGTCAGAAGTCGTTTCGGTTGTTCATGATGGGCAAAGGATCAGGAGAGAAGGTCTCACTCCGTGCTCGCAGGACCAGTGTCTTCGTTTGCTTTCCGTCGGGCGAGAAGCCGGGATACCCGTGAAGAGCGGTACGATCGTGTCGACTCCACGAATCATCTGGCGAGCCGATGAGAAACGGGCCATACGCGATCTCACGGGCGCGGTCGGCCTCGACATGGAGAGTGCCGCATTGGCAGCCGTGGCGCACGAAAGCGGTATTCCAGTGGCAATCGTACGCACCGTGTCTGATCTTCTCAACGAAGATCTGCCTCTTGACTTCAATCTCTTTCTCAGGCCCACTGGGTGGCTCAATGGGTTGTGGGCGCTGATCGGCCATCCATCGAGCTTTGCGGGGTTAAATCGATTGCGAAGGCAGAGTCGGGTGGCTGCCGATCGACTGACTGATTTTTTCAAAGGGTATGCCGCGATGCCCAACGGCGTTCGATCGGCGGCCGGAGAATTCCAATGACGAATTTCACCGAGCATATTGGCACGGCTGTGTTGGCGCTCATCCGAGAAATGGGGAGGATGCTCATCTTTGTCGTGTCCGCGTTCGCATGGCTCATCCGTCCCCCGCTGCGCGTCGTCCAAATCGTCAAGCAATTGCATTTTATCGGGTATAAGTCGACCTTCGTCGTGGTCCTGACAGCCACGTTTACCGGCATGGTCTTGGCGCTGCAAGGATACTACTCGTTACGGAAGTTCGGTGCGGAAGGATGGCTCGGTTCCGCAGTTGCGCTCAGTATGATTCGAGAATTGGGGCCGGTCCTCGCCGCGCTGATGGTGACGGCACGGGCCGGGTCCGCCATGACCGCTGAAATCGGGATCATGCGAATTACCGAGCAGATCGACGCTCTCGATACGATGGCGATTAGCCCGCTGCAATACCTCATCGCCCCCAAGCTGGTGGCGGGCCTGATCGGAGTCCCGTTGCTCGTCGCGATCTTTGATGTGGTCGGGATCTACGGAGGCTATCTCGTCGGGGTGGATCTCTTGGGCGTGAACGCAGGTTCATACTGGAATTCAATGGAGTCGGCAGTGGAATGGAAGGATGTCTACGGGGGCATCCTGAAATCGATCAGCTTCGGGCTCATCGTCAGTTGGGTCTGCTGTTACAAGGGTTTTTACACGAGACAGAGCGCCGAAGGATTAGGGACCGCCACAACCGAGGCCGTGGTACTGTCGTCGGTGGTGATTCTCGTGTGGGATTATTTCCTCACGTCCGTCCTGATGTAAGCCATGATCAGACTGATCGGGGTCGAGAAGACGTTGGGAGGACAGCCGGTGTTGCAGGGAGTGGATTTGTCCATTCCACAGGGGAAACTCACGACGGTGATCGGGCGGAGCGGAGAAGGCAAGAGCGTCCTGCTGAAACACATGATCGGTCTATTGCAGCCCGATCGCGGAGAGGTCTGGGTCGACAACGTGGAGATATCGCGGTTGAAGGGAAGGAAACTCAATGACGTTCGGAAACGCTTCGCGATGTTGTTTCAGGGAGCTGCGCTCTTCGACTCTTTGACGGTCTTTGACAATGTAGCATTTCCGCTGCGGGAGAAGCTGCGGATGAAAGGGCATGATGTCACGAAGCGCGTCGAGGAAAAGCTCGATCAGGTTGGGTTGAACGGCATGGGACACAAGTTCCCTGCCGAACTGAGCGGAGGGATGCGAAAGCGCGCCGGACTCGCCCGTGCGTTGGTCATGGAGCCAGAGATCATTTTGTTTGACGAGCCAACGACCGGCCTTGATCCGCTGATGGTCAAATCCATTCACGACTTGATCGTTGCGACCCAGCGTCGATTCGGATTTACGGCCGTGATGGTCAGTCACGAGATTCCGGAGATATTTGGCATCTCCGATTGGGTGGCGATGCTACGAAGAGGAAAGATTGCTGCGATGGCACCGGCGAAAGAGTTTCAACAGACCACCGATGAAGAGATTAGAGAATTTATTTCCGTTGGAGGGACTGTTGCGATGCCGGCGGCCCACGACCGGTAACTAGAACGAAGGAGCGTTTATCATGGAAAAAGCCAAGCTGGAGCTAGTCGTCGGCATTTTCGTCTTGGCCGGGATCGCGTGTCTGACCTATCTCTCCATCAAGCTGGGCAAGTTGGAGCTCATCGGAGGGGATGTGTACGAGGTCGAGGCCCAGTTCAATACGGCGACCGGTTTAAAGCCAGGGGCATCCATCGAGATCGCCGGCGTGGAAGTCGGGCGAGTGAAAGGCATCACGCTGAGGGACGATCGGGCGGCGGTGTTGCTTACGGTGAACAACAGCGTGAAGCTGTATTCCGACACCATCGCCTCCATCAAGACGCGCGGTATTATCGGCGAGAAGTTCTTGCAGCTTTCTCCGGGAGGAGGAGGTGACCCGTTGAAACCCGGGGATATGATTCGAGACACGGAGTCGGGCCTCGACCTTGAGGAGTTGGTGAGCCAGTATGTTCATGGTAAAGTACAGTGATTTGCGGCCGGTAACGGCAGGACCGAGCGGAAGAGGAACTCTTATGACACCTATGCAAATGGTGAATCGCTGGTTACGGCGAAGCCTGGCATGCTTGTGTGGCCTCGGAGTTGTGGCGACATTGTTCCTTGCCGGATTGTCGTTCGACATGGCCTACGCTGGCCCACCGACGGATGCGATGAAGGGAACGATTGACGAGGTGCTGAGAATTCTCCGCGACAAGGAGTTGAAACAACCGGCGAAGGCCGATGAGCGGAGGCAGCTGCTGGAGAAAGTCGTCGGCGATCGGTTCGATTATCAAGAGATGTCAAGACGGGCGCTGGGGGCTCAGTGGAATACGCTGTCCGATAAGGACAAACAGGAGTTTGTTGGCTTGTTTAAATCTCTCTTGGTCAGTTCGTATGCCGACAAGATCGAGACCTATTCGGGGGAGGGTGTCCTTTACATCAACGAACGCACGGAAAAGGACTATGCCGAAGTCCGCACAAAGGTCCAGACCGGGAAAACCGATATCCCGCTCGACTACCGATTGCTCAACAAGTCCGGTGACTGGCGTGTGTACGACGTGGTGGTGGACGGCGTGAGTCTTGTGAATAACTATCGAGGACAATTTACCAAGATTCTCCGTTCTTCAGGCTACCCAGACTTAGTCGAGCAACTTCGTAAGAAATCCAATCACGTCAGCTCTCCATAGCTCCGTCCGGAACGTCCATGTACAACCTTCGCGGCTTTGTCGCCGTTGTACTGGTAGTTGTGGCGGCGAGTGCCGTTACGTGTCCGAACAACGTAGGAGCTGAGGCGCAGTACTTCCCGATCCCTTCCGTATCCACCAGCAAGAACGACGGCAACGATGCAGGGTTGCTCGTCCCCATCCTGATTACCGATCCAGACGGGGAACTCCGCTACATCGTCGCCCCCATGTTTATCAACAACTCGATCGTTGGCAATAAAGGCATCATCAATGTGTTTCGGTACGAGCCGGGCGGGCGGCAGATGAGATTCATCGGATCCTTTGCCGAGAAGATCGAACGAAGGGTGCTCTTCGACTATACGGATCCCGCATTCGGCGGCGGACGTTATTTTCTGAACTTCGGAGGGACCTTCTTTAAGAATGCCACCGCGCGGTTCTTTGGATTGGGAGACTCTACCAACGAAGACGAGCAAACCAACTATACGGCTCGGGAAATCAGGGGGAACTGGCGATTTGGGATCTACGCAAATGAAGTGACGCAGATTTCCATCGGCCAGCGAGTTCGCGATGTAGAATTGCAACAAGGCGCGACAGATCTTCCCTTCACCGGAACCGTGTTTCCGACTGTCCCCGGCGTTCAGGGGCACACCACGATCATCGGCCATCGTGCGAGTTTCCATTACGATACGCGCAACAACCTCGTGACTCCCACCGATGGGATGGCCGTAAACGCCTATGCCGAGTTGAATCAGAATACCAGTAACAGCCAACACCCAGTCTATTCTCGCTATGAGTTGGAGGTGAAAAAACTTTTGCCGAGTGAATCGAAACGCGCCATCCTCGTTGTCCGCGCCGATCTCCAAGCGACGATCGGGGATCAGGTCCCGTTCTTCGAACAGAGTTCCTTAGGGGGACAAAACAATCTTCGCGGATATGGCGTCGACCGCTATATCGATAAAAATCTGCTCGCGTTCAGCGTGGAGGAGCGGTTCCACGTGGCGCGAACCAAGATCGCAGGTGTGATGGCCGATTTCGAGATCGCGCCCTTCGTGGATACCGGTCAGGTCTTCAGCAAGTGGCAAGACCTCAGTTTCACAAACTACCGAGTCACGCCCGGTCTAGGATTCCGCGGGATCGTCAGGCCCAACGTCGTGGGCCGAGTCGATTATGGGTTCAGTAAAGAGGGGGGAGCGGTATTTGCCGGACTGGATTTCCCGTATTGATGTGAAACGAAAGGACAAGTTCAGCCATCTCTTTTCGTCCTCCTGTCTGATGGCAGGAATGTTGATCATCGTGTGTCAACCATCGGGGCTCGCGTGGGCCGAAGGGTTCGGTCCATTCCCAGTCCGGAATTTTCAACCCTTTCAACAGCTGGTCTTGAGCCTCCCGGGTGACCGCGCCACAGTCGTCAAACCAGGTACGTTGGACTTGCGGCTGGAATTGGCCGAGACGGCGAGCATCTTCGATAGTGGGTCTCCCCAGACCACGGTCACCGTGAAGTTCGAGACCCTGCGGTCTGGTCTCTTCCTTCGGTACGGTGCCACTGAGAAATTGGAGATAGGCCTCGAAGTGCCGGTGCTCTACCGTTGGGATGGATTCATGGATGGGGCCATCAAACAGGTCGAGCGCGTAACGACCGGCTTGTCCCCAGCGCGCGCAGCGCTCAGCAACACTAACTTTGCATTCAATGTGACCCATAGTGGACAAACAGTCATGACCGGAGGTCCCGGCGCGAGCGGACTGGGGGATACCATGCTCGTGAGCAAGTATCAGCTCGTCACCGAAACTGCGGCAACACCCGCTGTCTCACTGAGAGGCGCCGTGAAGTTACCGACAGGAAATCAGGCCGAATTTTTCGGAAGCGGGAGTCCCGATTTTGGATTGGGTCTGCAGGTAGAGAAGCTTGTGGCGGGACGATTTGTCCTATATGCCAATCTTAATGGTGTCTTGCCCACAGGCACTATAGCGGGGTTCTCTTTGCAGCCGACCCTGTCTGCTATGGCGATCGCGGAGTATTTGTGGTCGGAGAACTTCTCGATCACCGCCCAGTTCGACTTCTATTCCACACCCTTTCACGGGACCGGCTCAGACGTGTTTGACAAGGGCGTGACGGAAACAGTCCTGGGGTTCAGCTATCGCATGGCTCCCCACTGGCTCTGGCAGGTCTATGCTGTCGAAAATGTGGATTTTATAACCGGGAGCGCTGCGGACTTTACCCTTTCGACCGTGGTCACCTATCGATTTGAATCAGACCCAGGCCGACGCTGAAAGTAACTTAACGACCTAACCGCTTGACAGTGTGGGGTTTGTATGTGAAACTGACATCTGCCAGCTAACAAGCCACCTTGCTGCTTCGTCTGAGCCTGTCTGAACCTAGACTTTTGTCACCAGGCCTTTACTTTCACGCAAAGGAGTGCGGTGTATGTCGATCTTGAAGAGCATTTCCAGCCCAGCCGACCTGAAGCGGCTATCGCCTGTGCAATTTCCCACACTTTGCCAGGAGATCAGGGAGCAAATCATCAGTGTGGTCTCCAACGTGGGAGGCCACCTCGCGTCAAACTTGGGGGTCGTTGAACTCACCGTCGCCTTGCATTACCTCCTAAACACCCCGAAGGACAAGATCGTCTGGGATACCAGCAATCAGGCCTATGCCCATAAACTGCTCACAGGCCGGCGCGAACGCTTCCATACCCTTCGGCAATACGGCGGGTTGAGCGGATTCTGCAAGCGGGAAGAAAGTGAATTTGATACGTTCAACGCCGGCCATGCCGGTACCGGCGTCTCGGCGGCCTTCGGGATGGTTGAAGCCCGTGAACAGTTGGGACAGAAGCACAAAGTCGTCTGCGTCGTCGGCGATGGAGCAATGACGGCGGGAATGACACTGGAAGGTTTACATCATGCCGGCGGGTTGGGAAAAGATTTTCTGGTGATCTTGAACGACAATCAAATGTCTATCTCGAAGAACGTCGGGGCGATTTCCTCCTACCTCAATCGCACCTTCACCGGGGAGTTTTACACGAAGATGCGAGAGGAGACAGGACAATTATTAAGGAAGATTCCTCGCATCGGCCTTGACATGAAGAAGCTCGCTCGGCGGGCCGAGGAGTTGGCCAAGGGAGCGATCCTTCCCGGTCTCTTGTTCGAAGAGCTCGGGTTTCAGTATGCCGGACCCATCGACGGCCACAATTTTGACCACCTGCTTCCCACCTTGGACAATGTATTGAAGATGAAGGGCCCCGTCTTGCTGCACGTCATTACCAAAAAAGGGTTGGGTTATGAGCCGGCGGTGAAGAACCCTGTCTGGTTTCATGCCTGTCCGTCCTTCGTGCGCGAAACCGGTGCACTGGCCATGAAGGCGGCGCGGCCGTCCTATACGCAGATTGCCATCGAGTCATTGGTCAAGTTGGCCCGCGAAGACAAACGAGTCGTGGCGATCACGGCAGCGATGTGCGAAGGAACCGGCCTCAACATCTTTGAGAAGGAATTTCCGGAGCGATTGTATGACGTCGGGATTGCCGAACAGCACGCGGTCACGTTTGCCGCAGGCCTTGCGACTCAAGGGTTACGGCCGGTGGTTGCGATGTATGCGACGTTCTTGCAACGGGCGTACGATCAGGTGGTGCATGATGTCGCTACCCAGAATCTGCCGGTCACGTTGTGCATCGATCGCGGAGGGTTGGTCGCGGAGGACGGGACGACGCACCACGGCGCCTTCGACTACGCCTATCTTCGACACGTGCCGAACATGGTGGTCATGGCGCCGAAAGACGAGAACGAATTACAACACATGCTCAAGACCGCTCTCCGGTATGATGGGCCTGCTTCGGTCCGATATCCGCGCGGAGTCAGCCTCGGTGTCGAGATGGATTCGCGGATGGATATGCTTCCGATCGGAAAAGGCGAGGTGCTGCGGGAGGGAACCGATGTCGCGATCATCGCGATCGGTGTGCCGGTCTGGCAAGCGGTGAAAGCCGCCGAACGGTTGAGCCAGGACGGCGTGTCGACAGCGGTCGTTAATGCACGTTTCGTGAAACCGCTGGATCGTGAGTTGATCGTGGACGTGGCCAAGCGTGTCCGCTATGTTGTGACCGTCGAGGAGGGATGCAAGATGGGCGGGTTCGGCTCAGCCGTGCTCGAGACCCTCTCGGAGGCCGGTGTTACGGATGTGGCGACGAAAGTCATCGGATTGCCTGATTGGTATATCGAACAGGGGCCTCAAGATCTTCTGCGCGAGCGGTACGGTTTGACGGCAGAGGGAATCTACCAGAGCGTGAAGGAACTCATCGGCAAAACGCCGGCAGCCAGAGACCGATTCACTGGTGCGGCATTGACAGACCATCTCCCGCACGGAGACGAGCAAGGCAGCTAGCTGCGACTAGATCGTCATGCACATCACCAGACGGAAAACACGGCAGATCAAAGTCGGTCCAGTGAAAATCGGAGGGGATGCTCCGGTATCCGTCCAGTCGATGTGTTCGACGGACACGCGGGATGTCGCGGCGACGATCGAGCAAATTCGCCAGCTCGAAGCGGCCGGATGCGAAGTGATTCGCGTCGCTGTGCCGGACGTCGAAGCGGCAAATGTCCTGAGCAAGATCAAAGCCGCCATGACCGTACCGTTGATTGCGGACATTCATTTCGATCACCGGCTGGCTCTGAAGGCGGCTGAAATCGTCGACTGTGTCCGGATCAATCCCGGTAATATTGGCGCCTGGTGGAAAGTCGAGGAAGTGATCAAAGCGGTCAACGATGTCGGGATTCCGATTCGGGTAGGAGTCAATGGCGGCTCGCTCGAGCGACCCCTGTTGGATAAATACGGATGGCCCTCGCCCGAGGCATTGGCTGAATCGGCCCTCAACGCCGTTCACGCACTCGAAGACGTCGGCTTTACCAACATGAAGGTGTCGCTCAAGGCGTCTGACGTTCATCACGCGATCGACGCCTATTGGCTCTTTGCTCATCAATCCGATTATCCGTTGCACATCGGCATTACCGAGGCTGGGACGGCCATGACCGGAGCCGTCAAGTCGGCGATGGGGCTGGGCTATTTGCTCTCGCAGGGGATTGGAGACACATTGCGGGTGTCATTGGCGGCCGATCCAGTCGAGGAAGTGAAAGTGGGATTTGAAATTCTGAAGTCGCTGGAACTCAGGCATCGAGGGATCAACGTCATCGCCTGTCCGACTTGTGGGCGGGTCGAGATCGACGTCGTTCGAATGGCCAACGAATTGGAGAAGAAGCTCGGACATATCAAGGCACCGCTCAACGTGTCGGTTCTGGGTTGCGTCGTCAACGGGATCGGTGAAGGGAAAGAAGCTGACATCGGCATTGCCGGCGGAGAAGGAAAGGGAATTCTCTTCAAGAAGGGCAAGCTGGTTCGCAAGGTGCCGATGGACGAATTAATGGATACCCTGATTCGGGAAGTTGAAATTCTCGCAAAAGAAAAAGAAGCCGAAGGAAACGGCGAGGCGGTATCAGCCACTCAGCCCCATTCCGAGTGGGAGCCGGTTGTTCCTCACTCCGATCAGCCGTCGACGCTCGGGAAAGAAATTCCCGTCCTTTCAAATAAGCGGTAGTCCACTCTCCCCTCACCACTAGCCCCGTGCCCCTTGCCCAGACTATAATGCCGCCCTCGCGAGGCGCCGTACCCAAGTGGTAAGGGAGCAGTCTGCAAAACTGCGATGCAGCGGTTCGAACCCGCTCGGCGCCTCCAAATCGCGCTTCATGCGTGCTGACGGCATTCCAACTCGGGATCATCATGATTTTCGTAACATGCTTCCTCGGCGGTTAGAGGTGACTCCCTCGTAAATTGACGAGTAATTGGTGGGATGTTAGAATCCAGCTGAACCTGAAGGGGTCTACTAGCCAGACTCCCACCCATAGCCGTTCACCATTACAGCACAGCGTCAAGAGAAGGAAAACTGGATGGCCGTTCCGATTTCTCAGATGTTGACGGTTTCAAAGTATGTCCTCACCCAGAAGCTCAAAGGGGTGAAACGGTACCCATTGGTGCTCATGCTTGAACCGTTGTTCCGCTGCAATCTGGCCTGTGCTGGTTGTGGAAAAATTCAATATCCTGATCACGTCCTCGACAAGCGGCTGACACCGGAGCAATGCTGGGCTGCGGCGGAGGAGTGCGGGGTACCAATCGTGAGTATCCCGGGCGGCGAACCGTTGATACATCCGGAGATCGCCAAGATTGTTGAAGGGCTCGTGGATCAAAAGCGGTATGTCTATCTCTGCACGAACGCCATCCTCTTGGAGCGCAAGCTCGATGAATACAAGCCCTCGAAGTACCTCACGTTCAGCGTCCATATGGACGGGTTGCGCGACGAACACGATCTAGCAGTGTGCCGTGACGGGGTCTACGACATCGCGTTAAAGGCGATCAAGGCGGCACTCAAGCGGGGTCACCGTGTGACGACGAATACGACGTTGTTCGACGATGCCAATCCGGAGCGTGTGCGGAAATTCTTTGACGAAATGATGGAGCTCGGTGTGGAAGGCATGATGATTTCTCCGGGCTATAGCTACCAGAAGGCGCCGGACCAGCAGCATTTCTTGAAGCGCGCGAGGACGCGGGAATTATTCTCGCGGATTCTCGGCCGCCCCAAGAGAAGCTGGCGATTCAATCAGTCTCCGTTGTTTTTGGACTTCTTAATGGGCCGGCGAGAATACCAATGCACTCCCTGGGGGAATCCGACCTACAATGTATTCGGCTGGCAAAAACCCTGTTATCTGTTGCAGGAAGGATATACACAAACGTTTCGTGACCTTATGGAGCTGACCGAGTGGGATCGTTATGGTACAGGGCGGAACGAAAAATGCGCCGACTGCATGGTGCATTGCGGCTATGAAGCCTCTGCGGTGGAGGATACTTTCGGCTCCGTTTCAGGCTTCAGTCGGACCGTTAAATTGACCTTGCTCCCCACGTCCCGATAGTACCTCGCGTGAAGGTTCTTCCGCAACTTGGTGTTCTTCACACACGCTTCACGCCTTATGGCTATTCAATGACCGATACGAAGAACCACAGTGGTGGCCAGGGTGGAGGCCTTGAGGGAAGAGTGTTCAGGCCGGCTTCATTCGATGAAGTTGCCGAGGCCGTTGAACTCGCGTTCGACTATCGGGGTGACGTGACGTTGTCGTTAAAATCGGGCGAATCACTGTGTGGCTACATCTTCAATCGCCGCCTGGCGGGATCAGAATCTACCATCGAATTGTTTCCTGCCGAGAACTCGAATGCCGCCATCGTTCGTTACGGTGACATTGCCGCGATTGCCTTTACCGGCGAAGACACGGCTACAGGCAAGTCATGGGAAGCGTGGATGGCAAAAAAAGAATCAGAACGACGGGCTGAAGCCGAACGCGTGGCCACCGAGGCGAAGGCCCGAGGGCATCTCTAAGCTTTTCACCACCGTTCGCATCTGGTCCTCTCATATCCCACACGCTTCCCGAGCCACTTCGGAAGAATTTCGCCAGTTTGGCTGCGCGAATGAAGTCGGGTGTCAAGAACACTGCTATTTCCAAGTCCTTGGAAACGTGCTTATTTTTACAGTAACTTCGCGCCTCCTCTCGTTGACAAACAGGAAGCCCCATGCTAAAAGGGTCGGCCTTAAAATTAGGCGAGCCTGCTCAGAGAAGCTGTTCTGTTGTGTGAGGGAGCAAGCGGAAACTCACCGGCAGAAAATCGGTAACGTCGCGTACGTGAGGTGCAACCAAACAAGGGGGATTCAGTTGCGGCGGAGCGTGCTTGCCGCCGTGATAGGAACAATTGGGCTGGGCGGCTTCCCTTCTGTCGTTTCGGCGACGCATGAAGCCGACCACCGGTTCACGGTCGAGGGGTTCGTCTGTGACGCCGATGGAAAAGGCAGCGCCAATGTCGATGTCTTGGTGAAGGATACCAAGGTCTCCTACGGTCAGATCGTGAAAACCGATGGAGATGGGTACTATAAGGCGACGTTTCATCTTCATAACGACAATCTTGGCGATCCACTGTTGGTGGAAGCCAAAGGAGAGCAGCAAGATCATAAGATACAATTTGATCCGAAAGACCTGGAGACGGAACGAAAAGTTCAGGTGAACTTCGGGACCGGCTGTATTCACGATGTGAACAGTCCTCCGGTGTGGGTTTTTCTTGGGTTAGGGGCCGGAGCCGTGGCCGTTGGCGGGTTCGTGTGCATGAAGATGGTTCGTTCGTGGCGAAGGCAAGAACAGAAGCGGGGGAAATCGCAAGGGAAACGCAAGAAATAACCGATGGCGGTCCGTGGGGCTGATGTGCACCTCGCCGGATCGGTCAGTTGAAGTGGCGGAGAGTCTGCGCGTGGCTTCAAGGGATGCGTTAAGGATCGGCGCTTTTGCTGGGGCAGCTTTGCCCCGGTCAAAGCGCTTTTTTTCGCCTTTGATTCTCAATTTATTATAAGGAGCGAGGGATCGATATGAAGCAGATGACGTGTGCACAGCTGGCGATAGTTCTGGGATTGGGATGGGCCGTGGTGGGCTGCGGAGAAGGTGGGGAAGGGCCGATTGTTCCTCCGCCGCCAGCTCCTGCTGAATATGCCGACAAACATATGCCGGCCGGTTGGTGGACGGATGCAGCGAAGATGGAAGAAGGGAGAAAGCTGTTCATCGGCGAAACGAATCCGGATGTGAACTGTGCCAGCTGTCACGGGAAAGACGGCAAACCGGTCAAGGCTGGCGCGCGAGACTTCCGCAACGGTGAACGCATGAAGCTCTATTCCGATTCCGTCTGGTTCTGGCGCATTTCCGAAGGCGTGCCCAACACGAAGATGAAGGCGTGGAAGAGCAAGCTCTCCGAGGATGACCGATGGAAGCTGATGCTGTTCGAGCGGAATTTCGGATTGGCCGGAAAGGCTTGGGACGTTGAAAAGAAGCTATGGGCTGACGCGGGCACTATCGCAGTGGCGTCAGCAGAGACGGCGAAGTAATCAAGACAGCAAGCGCCGGTCGAATGTCGATTTAGGGGAGGAGGGCGGCGAAACATCATGAAAACATGGCAGCGTAGTCTGTTCGCTCTCTGTGCGCTCGTGGCGCTGTTCGGAGGAGCGGCATATGCCCAGGCTCCCGGGGCGCCTCCGGTGGAGTTTCCCTACACGGGTAACCGCACCGCGGTCTGGATCGTCGCCCAACTCCACATCCTGTTTGCCGCCTTCATCCTCGGTGCTCCCATCTTCGTCGTCATCTCGGAGTGGTTGGGGTACCGGAAACAGGATCCTCGCTACGATCGTCTGGCGAAGGAGGTCATGAAGGTCACGGTCATTCTCTACAGTATGACCGCCCTCACCGGCGGACTGTTTATCTTCGTCCTGTTGGCGACCTATCCGCAGTTCACCACCTGGTTGATCAATCATTTCTTTCTCGTTTTCGCAGTCGTCTATCCGCTCTTATTCATTGGAGAAACGATTCTGCTCTACATGTACTTCTATTCCTGGGATGCCTGGAAAGGGGAGAAGAAGGCCCGGCATATCGCGTTGGGTGTCCTGCTCAATCTGGTCGGAACCATTACCTTGTTTGTGATTGACGGTCCGACATCGTTCATGAACACACCGGTGAAAGCGGAAGGCATGTCCCCTGCCGAGTTTCTTGCGACGGCCACGCTGTGGGACAAGATCTATAACTACAGTTGGATGCCCATGAATCTACACCGTCTCGTCGGCAATGTGACGTTCGGTGGGTTCATCACGGGGTTGGTTGCGGCCTACATGTACATGGCGGCGAAGAAAGAGGAAGAACGGGCCTATTACGATTGGATGGGCTTTGTCGGAAATCTGATCGGTGTCGGTGCGTTGTTGTTCCTCCCCTTCATGGGCTATCTGCTGGCCTACGAATTGTGTGACTACGATGCCTCGATCTGTCCGTACATGATGGCGGACCAGCTCTCCATGTTCTTCGAGATGCAAGGGGCCATGGTGGGACTTATCTTCCTGGCCAGCAATTATTATATCTGGCTCAGCATGAAACGCATCGAGGGGGTGGAACGGGTGAGGATGACCATCTTTGCTCCGATTGTGATGGTGGCTTTGCCTTTTGTGATGACGTGGGCCTGGGATCGATTCCCTGTCCCTGATCCAATGTCGTTAGCGATCCTAATCCCGTTGACTCTCCTTCCCGTGGTGCTCGGCCGATTCATCCCTTTGACGGTGTCCTCCCGCACGGTCATCAAAGTCGGTTTCCTGATGGTCGTGGTTGGGGACGCGATCTGGTTGACTCCACACGGGTTCGTCCCGACCGGTGCCAAGTTAGTGGCCGAACTCGAGCTGCCGTCGGATTGGAATTTTCTAGCGTTGATGCCGGCCAAGAATTCCGCGGCATTTACGTTAGTCTTCGTCACGGTCGTGAACTACATCATTTATAACCGAGCCATCAGTCAAGGTACGATCGTCTGGGGCAAGATCGATTTCGCGTCGCAGTTCGTCCTGGTCTTCCTGGCCTTCAGCGCCATCTGGACGATGGGGTTGATGGGAGCGGTTCGATCGCTGCTGCGGAAATATTTTCACACCTACAATCTGCTCCCGGACTTCACGGCAGAATCATTTACGCCGACCTTGGCCTATTCTGCCTGGTGGATTACCGCGATCACCGTTGCTTTCTATGTGGTCGTCAGTTTCGCTATCTTCGTCACGCTCAGGCCTTCTGAAGCGAAAGGACATGCGCCGGAGGGGAGTCCGGCCCCTGCCGGGGCCAAGTGAATCCGGTTCGGAACGCCCACTAAGGAAAAGGGATCTCTATGGGTAACGTGATTAAGAAGTTGGTGATCGGGCTGGTCGTGGGAGGAGTGCTGTTCGGAGTCACGAAGGCGCTCGAGTTCCCAACGGTCTTCCAGATGATGTTCTTTGCCTATGCGATCCTCGGCGCTGTGGTCTTCATCCTGCTGGATGCGCCCTCGCTAAAGCCCCTGAGTGGTGTGAAGGCGTTGGGTGCCCTCCTGGTCTTCTATATCGTCCTCTGTGTTGCCTACATCGCCGGAGCGTCGCTCTGGCCGCAGTACGATCCGGAGGACGAGAAGGGCAAGATCGAAAAAATCCTGAAGCCCAAACGGGCCGCGACTGAACAGGGCAAGGCCGACGAGTTGATCGCTAGAGCCAAAGCACTGGACGAACAAGCAAAAGCGCTGGCCGAGCGGATCAAGGCGTTGGGAGGCGATCAGGCACCGGCTGCCCAAGGAGCCGGAGGGGCCGGAGGCCCCACGTCCACTTCGGGAGCGGCCGGAGGCGACATTCTCAAGTTGGGCGAAGATCAGTGGCAATTACAAGAATGCTACAACTGCCACAAGTTGAGAGGGGAGGGCGGAAAGAAGCGCGGCCCTGAGCTCGACAACATCGGCAGCTACATGACGGTCGAAGATATAAAGCAGAAGATCCTTGACCCTCGCAGCTGGATGGCAGATGGGTTCGAAAAGGAATACGAGAAGAAGAAGATGCCGGACAAATATAAGGACCTTATGGAGGAAAAGGACGTCGAGGCGCTCGCCTCGTGGCTGGTCACGTTCAAGAACACCTCGGTGAACACGCCGAAGCCGATCAAGAAAAAGTAGTATGCAACCCAAGCTCAAGTCCAAAGTTCGTGCAGCGGATCGCGAGATCGGAGAAGTCACGCGGGTCATCATGGACCCGTTGTCCCGCGAAGTGAGCCACATCGTCGTGTCCATGAACGGAAGCGGCGAGCGGCAAGTCGCGATGGCACACGTGCAGTCCGTCTCGGATCATCTCGTGGAGCTTCGGTCTGCTGCGTCGGAGATTCTGGCCCTCCCCGCGTTCAAGCGCGAGGACTTTGTCACGACGCACGAAGTGGAAATCGCGCATCTTGAAGAGAATATTCATGTGACGCCGGGCGAAGTCTTAGTGCCATTCCCCGAACTGGAGAAAAGCGTCAAGCGGCGCACGTTCTTCATGAACTTCACACACGCGATCGGATTCTTGATCGGGTTGCCGATCGCCTATCCCGTCCTCCGGTATCTGATGAAGCCGATGTATCAGCCGTTTGACAATTCCTGGCTGAAGATCGGCAACGTTGGGAAGATCAAGCAGGAAGACATCGGAGTCCAATTTAAGTACAAGAAAAAGGTCAAGGAAGCCTACATGCCCGAGGCCGAAATCGAAAAGAACGTCTGGATCCTAAAGGCGACGCCGGCGGTGCTGGAGAAGGTCTATCAGGGCAAGGATATGGAATTCCGCGATGCAACCGGCATGAGCGTGTGGGTCAACAAAAAAGAGGTGCCCTACATCGCATTCTCGGGCAAATGCCCGCATCTCGGTTGCGGCTATAAGTGGCGGCAACACAAACTTCTCGGGCAGGTCTTCCTTTGCCCGTGCCACTTGAGCATCTACGATGCGGCTGGCAAAGTTCTCGACGGACCGGCTCCGCGTCCGCTCGATGCGTTGCCGATCAAGGTGTCGGCCAGCGGCGACGTCCAGATCGTCGACATGGAATTCAAGGCCGGGACTAAAGCGCAAATTCGGATCGTCTAGACGTCCATGCAAGAGTCTTCTTCGACCAGCACGCAGCCAACCGCGCTCGAAAAAGTCATCGCCTTCGTTGACGAGCGCGTCGGCTTGAAGACGCTTCAAGCCAAGATGCTGAACGAGCCGGTCCCTGGCGGCTCGCGATGGGCCTATATCTTCGGCTCCATCTTGCTGTTCATCTTCATCATGCAGGCCGTCACCGGTATTTTTCTGATGTTTTACTATGTGCCGACCGCCGACCATGCCTATGCGAGCACCCAATACATCATCCATGACGTCGACTATGGCTGGTTTCTGCTGAGCTATCATTTCTGGGGCTCCACCGCCATGGTCGTGTGTGTCTTCGCACATATGTCTCAAGTGTTTTTGTGGGGCGCGTATAAAAAGCCGCGCGAGTTGATCTGGCTGGTCGGCTTGGCTCTCTTCGGTCTTGTCATGGGATTCGGATTTACCGGCTACCTGCTTCCCTGGGATCAGCGGGCCTATTGGGCGACCACTGTCGGTGTCGAGATCATGGACAAGACGCCGGTCGTCGGCGATTTCATGGCGCGATTTCTCAAAGGGGGGCCGACGCCGGGTCAGATGACGCTCAGCCGGTTCTTCGTCATCCACGTGATGATTCTCCCGGCGGCTCTGATGGGACTGGCCGGGTTGCACATTTTTCTGTTCCGCAAGGCTGGGCCGGCCGGGCCTTTCCGTGGATCGGTCGAAGAACTCAAGGTCAAGAGCGATTATTTCTTTCCACGGCAGGTTTGGAAGGACATCGTCGGCATGGTGACGGTGTTCTTGTCGATCTGCGCCATGGCCTTTTGGGAGCCAGTGGTGTTGCTTGAAGAAGCCACGCCGGACCCGGGTGATTACCATCCGGAGCCGGAATGGTACTTCTTGTTCCTGTTCCAGATGCTTCGGCTCAAGATTTTCGCCGGTGAGTTCGGGCAGTTCTTAGGAGCCGTCGCGTTGCCTGGGGCGTTCATGGCGTTGCTGGCTGCCTTACCCTTCATCGATCGCGACCCGGAACGGAACATCTTTAAGCGGCCGATTGCATTGATCGGATGGATCGTCGTGATGGCCACGATCCTGATCTTTACGGTGTCGGCGATCATCAACCGCGAGTTCTTGGATTAAGAGAAACAGACTGCTCTGCGCCCGACGGATATGACGGTATGACTGACCAAGAAACCACTTCACCGGTCAAACTCGCGTTGAAGCTCCTCTGGTTCACCTTCTGGACCGGGTTCCCGATCAA
The DNA here is from genome assembly GCA_035623075.1 of Nitrospiraceae bacterium. Taxonomy (NCBI): domain Bacteria; kingdom Pseudomonadati; phylum Nitrospirota; class Nitrospiria; order Nitrospirales; family Nitrospiraceae; species Nitrospiraceae bacterium. The sequence goes on from DASPUC010000003.1 coordinate 131,413, forward strand.
GCTCGCGTTTGCGCTGTTGTTTCTCGCCATGGGAATCATCAATTTCGAGGCGAGAATTGGGCTGGGGTTTCTCATGGTGTTGGCCAGCCCCGTCACGGTATTTGCCTTGCCAATACTCATGATGGGGCTCGACTCGCACATCGGCGAGGGAGTCGGGATCGGGCTGTTGTTCCTCCTCTGCATCCCCATCGACATCTGGGCCTATGGCGTCGTGGCGAGGACGTATTTTCTCGATCGCCTACGGCTTGAGCCGCCGGATGGGATCGGTCTGTCCTTGTGGATCAAGACGGCCATAATTGGAGCGCTCTATCTTCCCATTCTCTGGTTGGTGGTCGGGTTTACGACGGAGACGGGAATCTCCACAGCGCATTCGCTCTTCGAAACCGAGATGCTCAAATGGGTTCCTATCGCCGAGCGAATCGGGATCGAATTGACGTTGTGGGGAACAGTCTCCACTGCCGTGCTCCTCGTCATGTTGTTAATCGGCTTATCCATCATCGGGCGAGTCATTCGAAGTGCGACGACCGGAGCTCAACCGGCTCAGGAGAACTATCAAAGGCGGGTGATGCGCTGGGATCTGATGCGGGTCCCGGCCGATCAAGGCCTGATGCTCACGGCATTTGCAGGAACGGGCGTCGTATTGTCGCTGCTGTTTTGGAGTGCGCTGCCGGTGACCACACCGCATCCTCACGAGTGTTGCAAGAAACCCGAAGTCAAAGCGCAGCCTCCGTACAAGCCGCTGGATGCGCTCAATAAGGATGAGAAGCTCATCACGCAGTTAACTGCCCAACTGGATGAACTGGAAAAGAAGAAAGCTGAAGAAGGGACGCAAGGAAAGAATAAGGGCAAAGGCAAAGCAGGAAAAGCGGCTGAGGCGAAGGCAGATTCGAAAGCGACTGCTCAGCCCGCACCCAAGAAACCGTAACGCGGGAGATGATGAGGTGAGGGCCATGCGACACCAGGACGGAATGATTCGGCGGCTTCTCCAGACCGGTTGCGGTCGCGGTGGGATGCTCCCGGTGCTGTTGCTGGCAGCGGGTCTCTTTGGTCTCCCTGCACTGGGGCTTGCAGCAGATAGTGTTGCCCCCGCGGCCGCGACGGCCTATCGGGACATTCCTGGGATCGGCAGCCGGAACATCATTTGGGTCATTGCACAGCTCCATCTCCTGTTGGCGGGGTTCGTCTTGGGCGTCCCCATCTTTGCGTGGGTCTGCGAGATTGTCGGCTGGAAGACCGGTGAGAAGCGTTACGACAAGCTGGCGAAGGAATTCACCAAGCTCTTGACCTCTTCCTACGCAACGACCGCACTCTTCGGCGGCATCCTCTTGTTTCTGTTGATCGGTTTCTATCCCAAGCTCATGAACTACCTGACGGATATTTTCTTCCCGTCCTTCATCGTCTATTGCTTGCTCTTCCTGCTCGAAACCGTGACGCTTTATCTCTATTGGTACGGGTGGGATGCCATGCAGGACGGCGGCAAGAAGACGTTCCATATCTTCTTGGGATTCCTGCTGAACGTCTTTGCATTTTTTATCATGATCGTGCCGAACTCCTGGGCCACGTTCCAGGCGAGTCCGGTGGTGATCGCAGAGGGATCTGATATTGCCAGGGCCTGGGCGGCCACGTGGAATCCAACCTGGTGGCCCGTCAACATTCACCGCCTGATCGCCAATGTCGTGTTGGGTGGCTTCATCTGTGGCGCCTATGCTGGTGTCCGTTATCTGTCCGCGACGGCGGTCGAGGAACGAGATCATTATGATTGGATGGGATACGTTGGAAATTTTATCGGAGTTTTTGGAATGCTCCCGTTGCCGTTTGCCGGTTACTGGCTTATGCGCGAGGTATATCAGTACAACCAACAGATGGGGATTACGCTCATGGGCGGCTTCCTGTCATGGCTGTTCATCCTGCAGGCCATGCTGATCGGTGTGCTGTTTCTAGGAGCGAACTATTACTTCTGGCTCGGGATCACGTACCGCATCCCAGGTTCCGAGATGAGGTATCGGAAGCCCATCATGGCCATGTTGATCATCCTGTTGCTCTGTTTGGGTGTCTGGATGACCCCGCACTCCCTGGTGGCCAGCTTAGAAGAAGCGAGAAAGATGGGTGGAACGCACCATCCGTTACTGGGTGTCTTCGGCGTGATGTCGGCGAAAATGACGGTGGCGAATCTCATGATCCTTGTCACCTTCATGAGCTTCATCATGTACTGGCGCGCAGGCAAGGAGGAGACGGCGACCTGGGCCAAGGTGGCGAGGTCGGTGATGGGCGGGGTTCTGGTGATCGCGGCGATCGCGGTGATTGTCCTTGGTGTGTGGGGGTACTTCGTTCCCGCCATCATTCGCATCAATTACTTCTCCACGTCGCAGGTGTTGATCGTCCTGTTCGTCATGCTCACGATTACGCCGCTCACTGCGCTGCTCCTCAAGAGCGCGAAGACTACGACGGAGATGGTGTGGGGCCGGATGCCGCCGCGCGCGGGTTATGCGCTTGTCCTGAACGCAGTGATGGTGATTCTGCTCATGACGCTCATGGGGTATGCCCGATCGTCGTCACGCGTCCATTGGCATGTGTACGGCGTGATGCGGGACTCGTCGCCCTATGCTTACTCCCCGGCGTTGGGGTATGCGGCGGCGTTCATGGCATTGAACACCTTCCTTTTCTGTTTGTTGGTCGCCTTCATCTTTTGGGTGGCGACAATGGGTGATAAGGGGAAAGCGCCCAGTGGGTCGGCCAAGGGCGGGCTTCCTCATGGGGCATTGCCGGCGATGGCGGGCGGGTCACAAGGGTTGGATAAACAATAGCTGTCAGCAATCAGCCGTCAGGTTTAACTGATAGCTGAGAGCTGAAGGCGGGCAGTTAGCGCGAATCATATCGAGGGACTATGAGTGAAGTCGTCTTGTTACAGCTGATTGGACTCTCGGTGGTCGGGACCGGGATCGTTATTCTGTTATTCATTCGCGCGCAGTTTGCTCGAGTCATCGGATTCGTAGCGATCGTGCTCGGCCTTTTCTCGCTGGTCGCGCTCGCAGTGCCGCAGATGGCATCGCTGCCGCCCGCCGAAGAAAAGTTCGACATTGCGACGGTGAAAACGCCGACGGACATGGCGTCCATCGGCCAGAAGATCTTCTTCAGCAAAGGCCAATGCGCACTCTGCCACTCGATCGGCCCCAGTGAGTCGGCCCGCTGTCCCGACCTCAAGGGTATCGGAGCCAAGCTGAGCCGCGATTTTATTTTTGAAAGCTTGACGCAGCCGCAAGCCTACATCTATCTCGACTATCGACATGAGGGTCTGCCGAAGGAATATCCGGCGCGGATGCCCTACATCAATAAGAATCCAATCGGCTTGACCAAAAATGAAATCTTGTCCGTCATCGCATTCCTGCAGCAAATGAGCGGAGAGCCAATATCCGTCAATCCGTCAGAATTGGAAGTGCCGGGCCATGCGCCTGCTGCCCCGGTGAAAGCGGCTGAGTCCGGTCCAGTGGCTGTGGCGCAAGCACGCTGAGGAGGCACTATGGGTGGCTCGTTGGGGAAACCAATCATCCTGACCGTACTCATCTATCTGTTCTTGAAATTCATCGTACCCAATATTCCTGGGTCCGCCCCGCTGCCGTCCAGTTTGATCTTTCTCTATATCATGCTGACGACGACGGGCATCGTGATCTTCGCGACGTTAAGCGGAGAATCGAAGGATGCATTCTGGGGACCGATCCAGCGATTTTTGACCGGCGAAAAAATCGGGGCGTTGCAGACAGCCCGCTACGCCGTGTTGATTCTGTTCCCGCTCTTGGTGGGGTGGCAAACGTATGGGAGTACGGCGCAGAGCGATGCGCCACCTGCTGAAAATCGGACCATTCACCCGGCTCCTCCGGGAGAATATACCGGCCTGTCCAATCCAGTGGCTAAAACCCCCGACAACATCATGCAGGGCAAAGGGTTCTATGCCGCCTTCTGTTCGCCCTGCCACGGTGGGAATTTCGACGGGAAGGGCCCGGCGTCGCGTGGCTTTAATCCTCCTCCGGCAAACTTCTCAGACCCGACGACGATTGCCATGCTCCAGGAAAGCTATCTGTTCTGGCGCATCAAGAAAGGCGGGGTCGGCCTCCCTATCGAAGGCATGCCGTGGAAATCCGCCATGCCGCGTTGGGAAGTCGAGTTGCCGGATGAATGGATCTGGAAAATCATCATGGGTGAGTACGACGGTGCCCATCAATCTCCTCGAACTTGGGAGTAAGACGAAATTCGAACTCGTAACGAGGCTCGTATGACCAGGGGAATGAGACAACGGATTCAGTGGGGCAGCGCGGTTACAGGGATCGGAGCCTTGTTGTTTTTCGCGGGGACGACGATCGGCCTGGCTCAGGAGAGTGTGGCGGTCAGGGCGACGATGGTCAAAGGCGGCCTCCCGGTCGACGATCCCAACGCCGCGGCCTGGAACGGCGCGACGCAGGCGCAGTTTCCGCTGTCGCCGCAGGTCCATTGGCAGAACCGAATTCAAGAAGCGACCGTCAAGGACCTCAAAGTTCGGGCTCTCCACGATGGCACTCAACTCGCCGTGCTCTTGGAATATGCCGATCCGACCGAAGACCCCGATGATGCGGCGGCGCTCGAATTTATGGTGGGAGACAAGAAAGCCCACTTTGCACATGGCCAACCGATGGCGCAGGTGGAAGGCGGCCCGGTTAATATCTGGTTTTGGAAGAATAAAGAGAACAAAGCGGTCGATATGAACGCCAAGGGCTTCGGCACCCTCAAGGCGCAGGCGCATCAGGACGTCAAGGCCAAGGGTGTCTATGCGAATGGGACGTGGAAAGTAGTGTTCTTCCGAAGTCTGGCGAACGAGCATGTTGATGAAGACGTCCAAGTGAAGCCCGGCGAATTCATCAACATCGCCTTTGCCGTGTGGGATGGAAAAAAAGACGCCAGCGGCGAACTCAGGGAAAAGGGTTCCCAGAAAGCCGTGTCGTCCTGGTGGTATTTCCGCGCGGAAGCTCCCCCAGACTATTCGGCCTATCTGTATGCTGCCATGGCTGTGGGGCTGGCATTGGGATTTCAATTCGTCCTCATACGCAAGCTCAAGAAAGGGAAGTCAGCATGAAGGCCGCACGACTTCACGTACTGGGAGCGGTGGCCGGCCTGGTCGGAGTGTGGGCCATGGTCGCCGGAGGCTGTGCCAATGAGCAACAGAGAAAAGGGCACGAGCTCTATGCCCATTACTGCATGCACTGTCACGGCGAAAGTGGGCGTCAGAACGAAGGGTTCAATTGGGCGTCAATGCCCGATCCGAAGCCCAAGGATCTCTCCAACAAATCCGAGATGTCGACGTTCAAAGACGAGGATATCTTCAATACCATTTCGCGCGACATGAAAGACACGAGCCCCGGCGGCGACAAGATCGGCGACGATGACTTTGCCGTCCCGACGATGCCGACTTTCAAATACACGCTCTCTGAGGAGGAAATCTGGGCCATCGTTGGTTATGTGCGAACACTGCACGGCATGAAGCTTGAGTTTAAGGTCGAGGAACGCAAGAAGGAGCTCGCGGATGCCGTTCAAGCCGCCCAAGGCAAATTCGATCAGGCAAAAAACACCTACGACGAAGCTGAAAAGAAAGCCAGTGACGAAGCGGAGAAGAAGAACGTCGATGTCGATGAATCAGTCTATGCGAAAGAGCAGGCGGCCATGGCACAGGCGAAAAAAGACCTCGATGCCGCTCAGACTGCGCTCAATTATTTTTTGTCGAGGCCAGGCAAAGGTCTGCATATTGCCAGACCCGATCTGACCATGAAGCCTGAGCAGGCCGCGCAGCTGGCGGAAGTCGGCAAGCGGCTCTATGCCAATAAATATGGCTGCAACGGTTGCCACAGCGTTGGTGGTGAAGGCGGCAGGGTCGGGCCGGCGCTCGATCGAGCCGGTTTCAGACTCAACGGGACCTGGATCTATCGGTGGGTGAGAAATCCACAGGCGATGAAGCCAGAGACGCGGATGCCCGCCCTCGGGCTCAGCGACGCAGATGCAAAGGCCGTGACCATGTACCTGAATACGTTACGCGCGCCGAAACCTGGCGATATGCCGGTTGCCAAGCCGGCGAGCTGAGTTTATAGTAACAAGCTGCCAAGCAGTCCACCCAGGATAGCCGTTCCGATCCACGCGTGTTGCTGGAACATGGACAGAGCTGTTGACGCCGAGACGTTGCGTCGGAGCCGGCGTATCTGCCAGGCGAAAAAGAACCCGACGGCGATCAATACCAGATAGAAGAACCATCCGACTTGGGTGAGCCATCCTGCGATGCTCAAGAAGAGAAGCATCCCTCCGAGCGCCACACCGACCGCGAGCCATGTCCGCGAGCCGAACAAGATGGCCGATGATTTAATGCCGATGCGACGGTCGTCGTCCTGGTCCTGTAACGCATAGATCGTATCGTAGCCGATCGCCCAGCACAGCGTGGCTGCATAGATGCACCAGGCTGGAGCCGTCACGGTCCCCTGCGCAGCGGACCACGCCATGATCGTTCCCCACCCGAAGGCGAGTCCCAACATGGCTTGAGGAATATGGATGACCCGCTTGGCAAAGGGGTACAGTGCTGCCAGGAGAAGCGCCATGGGGCTCAGCATGATGGTCATCGGATCGAGCAACAGCAACAGCATGGCAGCCAGTGCGACAAGGACGATCAGAATGGCAATCGCATGGCCCGGCGTAAGTTCACCGGAAGCAAGAGGGCGAGACTGCGTGCGTGTCACGTGTCGATCGAGTGAACGATCGGCGAGATCGTTGAGCACTACACCGGCGCTGCGCATAAGAAATGAGCCGATAAGAAATATGATCATCAATCGCCAGGGCGGGAGACCACGGGATGCGAGAACCAGCGCCCAGAGGGTCGGTAATAAAAGGAGGAACGTGCCTGTTTGGCTCTTCAGTCGAATGAGCCTGCCGAACGCGGCAAGCGGTGGTACTATACGTGCGTTCGAGGCCGACTGTGCTGGCCAAGTCCCGTGCATGCGTCCGACCTTAGCGGACGAGAATTCCCAAGTCAATCATGAGGATAATCGAGAAACGTTGTGACGGCCCGGTGCTTTTCGGTATAAGCTTATTTGTGGAAGTGGGTGAACGAGTGTCTCCGATCCTTCGTTGCAGCGCCTCCATAGTGGTTGTGGTGGTGTTGTCTTCCCTGGTGGTTGGCTGCTCTCTGTTTCAGAGTCGAAGTGGGCTCAAAACAGGGTATTACCTGCCGCTGATGGTACAGCTGCGCAATGCTTCCAGTGTGACTGGCGCGCAGGTGGCTTATAAGGATGCCTGCAGCCAACCCCAATCCATTCCTATCGGCGATCTCTTGCAAGAGGCCATCAAACGCAAGACGGGCTTGGTGTTCGAGAAGGTGGTGACAGCTGAAAAGGGATCGATACCTCCTGCGGTGGATGGTTATGTCGATGTCGCAGTGGGGTTCCATCGTATGGACCTGGTCATCTATCAAAAGGCGAAGCGGAGCTTTCCGGTCACAGTAGCCCTTGGGCTAGAATTTGCGTACACCGATACTGACGGCACCGTGTTGTTTTCGAAAAAATTGCAGAGCTCAAGCAGCGGCGAAGTCGATGTTGTGTCGGAAGGCAGTTGTCAGGTCAAGGGGATCGACCCAATTCTCCGAGACGTAGTTGAGACTGTCACCGATGGGATGGCTAAACAACTCGGTGAGTCGACAAAGGTCCGAGAGCAGGCTGCAGCGAGAAAGGCTGGCGTGCCTCGAACGGCGGCGTCAGGCAGCCCACCGCCGCCCCTGGCAGTGCAGGGCTCTACGGATGTGCCGACGCTGGTTCCTCCGACGGCGCCAAATTCGGCTGAAGCGACACAAGTGCCGACACCGCCTCATTCCGAGGAACCCACAACGCTGATGTTCCGGGCGATCGTGCGTGATCAGAATCGGAACCTCGTCTTGCATGGTGGTGAGGCGATCGCTGTGGAGGTCGAGGTGAAAAATGAGGGCCCCGGTGCGGTGCATGGAGTGGAAATTCTGGTCAGCGGCACACCGGCTTTGACGGAGCATCTTTCCGGCATCATCACGGTCGGGGAGTTACAGGCAGGCGAGGTCAAGCGTGTGACGTTGGACGGAACAATTGGAGCGGTCAAGGATCCGATTCAAGCTGAGCTCATTCTGACATTGCGGGCGAACTCGACGTCGGTGAAAATACCCTCTTCAAAGAAGTTTGTGGTGGCGATGAAACCCGAGTCCGACGCAGAGGCGGCTCTCTTGCCCGTCGATGTCGATCAGTTGCCGAAGCGGGCCGGGAAGCTTAAGCAACCGAAAGCGGTGGGGATTACCATTGGGGTGGAGCAATACCGTGATACCAACATGTCGCGGATCAGATACGCCGCTCGCGATGCTGAAGTCATGGCCATGTATCTCAAGTCAATTGTGGGCGTCCCTCCTGATCGCGTCCGTACGTTAGTGGATTCGCAGGCGCTCAAACATGATATGGCAGAACTTTTCGAAGAATGGCTTCCACAACAGGTCGATCCGACGAGCGTGGTCTATGTCTACTTCTCCGGACTCGGGATTGTTGATGGAACGACGGGGGCGGTCTCGCTGGTTCCGTTCGATGGTCCGTCTTCGTCGAGTTTGCGCGTATACTCACTTCGTCGATTGCAGGAGGCGTTGATAAAACTTCCTGTTGAACGGGCAATCGTGATGTTGGATGTCTCGCTCGAGTCGGCAGCAGGTGCGGATCCCGACGCGAAGGTGGCGCCGATATGGGAGTCGGAGGGCTCACCGAAAGATCGACTGATGTGGATGGTCGGCAACCGCTCTGTCCAAGAGTCGCACCGCTACGATCCCGGACAACACGGGCTGTTCACCTATCAACTCCTCAAAGGCCTCGGCGGCGGCGCCGATATCGACAAGGATGGAACGATCCTCGCGGGCGAACTCTGCACCTATGCCAGGGGGCAGGTGACCAAGATGGCCAGAGAGCAGTTTGCCAACGAGCAGCAACCCGCCTGCATTCCTGGTCCAGGGCAGGGGGCCCTGTCCCGGCTCCAGCCCGTGGCCCGGTATAAGTAGGGCGATGCCGGGGTCTCTGTTTCATTGACAGGCCTCTATCCGCTCGCTATCATGCAGAGCGTCATCTGCCGGGACTTGGCCTTCCGCTCGTCTTCTCCTTGCCGGCGTAGCTCAGTTGGTAGAGCAGCGGTTTCGTAAACCGCAGGTCGCTGGTTCGATTCCAGTCGCCGGCTCCAGCAGTTTCAATATCTTCTGAGTCTTCTTCAGACTGCTCCTCTCCGGGAGTTGTCACGAGCTCGTCACCAGGTTCATGCACCTCTACTAACCGTACCGCCTTATCTATGTAACCAGGCTGGAGGTGCGTATAGCGATTGACCATCGCCAACGTCTGATGCCCCGCCAAGGCACGTAGGACCGACACGGGCACCCCCTTCAAAGCCGCGCGTGAGAGGAAGTCATGGCGCAGGTCGTAGAGCCGACAACGAAGGTTCGCTCGGTTTAACACCCGCCGGAAGGCCCGGCGCACGTTATCTAGGTTGAGGGGCGTATCAGCCGCGCTGCGAAACAGCGGGCCTCCATCCCCATGCCAGAGACGCCAAGCCACGTCCTGGGCGGTGCCGTTCAGCGCGACCCATCGCCCTTCTCCCGTTTTCGTCTGTGGTAAGCGAACAATCCCCTCCTTGAGGTTGACCTCCGTTTCCCTGATGGCCAAGGTTTCGCTCGGACGGAGGCCGGTGTTCAGTTGCCAGAGTAGAAATTGATAGACGAGCGGCCAGGCATCCGCTTGTGCGGCCAGGAGCAGTCGGTTTCGTTCCTCTTCAGAGAGCATGCGGACGCGGCACGGCCCCATCCTCAATCGCTTAATACCACGGACCGGGTTCACGCTTACGTAGCCCCATAGTTTCGACTTCTCAAAGAGTGTCTGTAAGGATTGCAGTGTCTTATTGACCGCGCGAGGGGTTCCAACAAACGCGCTTTTATAGTCTTCGAGCATCGCCGCCGTAATCTCATCCAAGGAATGATCCCCGGCCCAGTTCAAAAACTTCTCCAGTCCCTGACGGTAAAAGCGCACGGTTTTCAGGTCCAAAGTCGCCCCATGCCGTGACAGGAATTCATACATCATTCGTGACAACAGCGGAGCCTTCGGCCTAATCACTTGGTCCTTCATCTCCGTCACGATCGACGGAAGCAATTCCTCAATGATCATGGTCTTGGTTAACAGCTTGGCGAGACCGAGCGTATGACGAATACGGTGCCGGTTTCGCGTTCTCGGCCAGTGGATGTCACATTTGACAACGGTCCCATGCGGGCTCGGCTCCTCAAAGATGCGGATGCCCGCATCGTGAATGATTGTAGAAAAGGTCAAACTATGCCGCGTCATGGGTGCCTCCACTCTGTCGCGTATTGGCGGAGATATAGCGGTACACATCTTCAGGACGAAACCGTCGCGCCCGTCCAATTTTCACCGACGGGATCTCGCCCCTGGCCGATTTCTTTTTGACCGTGGACTGACTCACGCGCAGCAGGTCCGAAACTTCCTGCAATGTCATCAAAGTTTTCCGCTCGAGCAGATCGAGTGCCATGTTCACCTCGCGGAACGGGAGTGGGTCTTTTCCTCGGCCTTGCTTCGCAAGGCCTCGGAGACGACTTTTACTAAGGGCCCCCGGACAGGGAGGAAACTCCTCCCCGTCTCGGTGAGCCCGCGTACCCTGTCCGGTACGCCCTCTCCGGCTCAGGAGTCGTCACAACCTGGCCGAAGCTGTGAGAAACTGACGAGCCAAACCCGGGAATTCTAAGTAGTCTCAAGCAAAGACCGCATTGAGTAGCATACGTAATGACTCCAGGAATTGACGCGCTTTTGATGATGCCATGACGTTATTTTTTCCCATCTTCGCTCTTCTTCGCGGACAGCATAGGGATATCAGTGAACGACCCTTGGGCCTCGCACATGGGACAGCGTTTGCCGGACTTTCGGAGTAATCCTCCTGAGGTCGGAACCTTGTCGAGATCGAGAACCACGCCACAGCGCGGACAGGTGACGAAACGATCGAATGACTCGATTCGATCGCTCATCTGCGACTCGGACGTGGTTAACGACTTTACTTGTCTTGTCAAGTTAGTCTCGGCGGTACTCTGCTGTTTCCCGAGTTCGTCGAGACGCTGTTCGATGCCGGACACCGTTCGTTTGAGCGCAGTGAGTTCCTTCGATAAATCCTGTCGTAGCTCTACAAGTCCTCTTGTCTCTCGTTCGTGCTTTTCAAACACGGTGATCAAATCTCCTGCTTAATCCAGAACTCGAATCGCTGTTCCTCCAACTGTTCTTCCATGATGCCTCGCAAGAAGACCTGAATGGCGCAAACGTTGCGGATCCAATAGGCCCGGCCTTTCTTAGACATTTTGATCGGGAGCCACGTGCCACAGCCGAAACACTCGACAACATATCCTGAACACTCACCAGATTGAATTGTCATGGGTCCTCGGGGATTGGCTCTAGCTCCAATCGGTGGCCGTCAATCATAAACTGAACCGGCTCTTCCCACCGTTCAGCGGGCACCGAGGAGGGGGCGGCCAGCCACTGCTGTTCCAATAGTCCGACCGGCGTCAGAATAATTTTGAAATCTGCCCGTGAAAGGCCGGAAGCCACGTGATCCATGAGGGGAAGCAACCGGATCGAGTGAAACTGTGGCTGTAGAGGATCGTCAAGAAATTTGACCTTCCACGTTGGGCGGCCTGGCGTTCTCTCCCCCTCTCGCTCTGCCGGTAATAACCGAATGAAGTTCTCGTTGAAAACGAGATAAAGAGGAATCCGGTAAACCCAAAGGAACGTCGCACCATAGAGCATCGTTGGTACGTTCTGACCGTAGAATAACGGAGCAAGGGTGGGAGGTTTCTCGCCTTTCGGACGCAACCGATCAAGCCACAAGCCCCAGTCTCTCAGGTGCTTATAAATACAGAGGCTCCAGGCGTCAAAGAGTGAGTAGAGGTTCCAGCCAGCCTTTTTAGGGTTCTTTGGCGGAGACGTGATCCAACGAGGGAGGGCAGGGAGCAGATCACCTTTGCCCCAATCGTGAAGAATTTTACGTGAAAGACCTGTCACCTGGGAAATCTCGCCTGAAGTAAAGGTCGGTGTACCGAGACGATCAATGAGCCGACCCCAGTTCGGATAGTCTTTGCGAAGACGCCCGGAATATTCAGGTAGTTGAAGTGGCATACATCAATGTTTAATAAACGTTACTATAATGTAACGTATGTTCGTTACGCTGTCAACCCCTAAGATTTCATCTGAAAACGCCGAATCTTGGTCGCTTTTCTCAGGGGCTTTCCGTATCCTTGTCGAGCAAATTGAGGGCAGTCATGAAGCGTTGAACGCCACTATTCAGTGAGGGTTTGGTGGTGACTACTTTCATTTCGTAACATGAAAGGCAGTTCATATGGATGAACTCAGCTGCGACCGATTTCCTAAAGAGGCGATAGACCATGCATGGAACTGGTTCTCATTACACGCCAGCCAAAGAATGTAGAGCTTTAACTTTTTCCTGATTAGCACAGCTTTTCTCGTTGCAGCCTACAGCGCAGTCCTAGGAAAGAACAATGCGGTTGCTCTAGGGATCGGTGTTCTTGGTGCCTGGACTTCTTTTTGGTTCAATCGGTTGGAGAAGCGCACACGACAGCTTATCAAGGCAGCAGAGGATGCACTTGAACCATTGCAACAACGACTTTCTGAGTCATCCGGAATCCCAGGGTTGTCAATTCTCCGAGTTGTGGAAGCAAAAGCACCAGGCTGCTCTTCTTATGCTGTAGTAATCAGTGTCATTGAGACGACTTCGCTAATAGCATTCCTCTTAGCCGCCGTTTACGCCGGTTATCTTCATTGGAGTGACCAGTAGATCTCCATACCAGAGCCCCAAAGGATGTCCAAAACCTGTCCATTTTGGGGTTTCCAAAAACCCTCCTTGTTCGTCGTTTGTAAATCGGAGAGAATTCATAAGGTTCTATGTCGCCATTTGATGGTTCAAAAACAAATCTATCAGAACCCTAATTTGATCTTGACTTGATTCCGGCCCAATGCCTTAGTGAAACTCAACGCGCATCAGGAGGCACGACATTTCAAATCACTGAATATATGGAAAGAGAGATCAAAATGAGCGGGGTGAAAAGCTGCAATCTCGCGGTTGGGCTAATCATTACAGGCATAACCTTGACATGCATAACCTTGTCCGCCGGTGCGGGGTACTACTCCAAGCCCTTCGAACCAAACATGCCAGAAGGCCGAGAGGCATACAAACAAGCCCAAAAAGATATCTATCCAAAACAAGTGAGGGAAAAGCCGGAGCAATATTCGGATCAAACGATCGCCTGGGTTGGCATCGTAAAAGGTACAGAGCCAATTGTGGGCCGATCTGGGCCCGCCGTCTTAGTGCTTGTCGAACACCGATATTTTGATTGGATCGAGGACCATGGAGCCCAGCCGGAGGTCTTTTTCTTGTCGCCACGCGGTGAAGATGAATTCATGATCGTAACGAAGCCTGAGAAGCAACTTACTCCGGACGAGGCCGCGCAATTGATTTCAAAGGGTACGATGGTTGTTGCAGTGGGACAAATTGACGTTCGGTTCGCGAAAGACCAAACAAAACCCCTAGCACTGCTAACGCGGTATGTTCAATTCATTGATCATAAAATGTATCGCAGCGATGTCTTTGACTACGGAAGACGAGATGAAGCAATTAAAAAAGTAGAGAACGGAGAGTTCTGGAAACAGTATAGTAAGAAATAGCGTGAACCAATTAGTTACGTCTAGATTGCCTGAGATGGTTTCAATTCCAATCACTCATACACAAAGCAGACATTTGGGCATCGCGACCCTTCAGATGCTACTGCTCCTGGTTGTCGCCACTCTCCTTCTCTATACAGCTGGCTGCGCGGGACGAACAGTCCAGATGACTGGGATGTCACAAGGTTACGAGGTGGCCGATCCCTCTAGTCGGCTCGTTATGATTATTCCGATCACTGGTTTAGTGCCAGGGAAAACCGGTGTCGGCGGTGCCACGAACAATCCGAGGTATTTCGCCCTTGTTGGAGAACAGTCGCCAAAGCTCATTCTGTCTGGCTGGTTCGAGCCCGCTCAGCAATTTAAGGGAGTGCCAATTCTGTGGGAGGAGCAGCGGAAAGAATGGGCCAGAACGGGGCAACCGGAACCGCAAGACATTGTCTTCGGCAAAGTGGGACAATGGGACGTCATTTTGTATGATCTACGCCTTCCCCAGCTAGCTCTTCAAACCAATGCCCATATGCGAGCCCAATGGATTCAAGCAGGGACCTGGATCGACCTGCATTTGTCGCTGACATCCAGCCAATCGAGCCGAGATGCCCGAGCGCAGCTCGTGGAGAAGCTCAAAAGTATACAAGTGAGAGAGAATTGATGCTCGCCGGTGTGTCAGAATCAGTTGAATTTGACCACATTCAAGATCGTTGGATATCTGCTTGATTTATCAGTCATTGTGCTTCCCGATTCCAAAGCTGTTTTTGGACGCATTCCCCAGTGCAACTACTTGGTTTTTTTCACCTACCCTGTCCTTGACGTGGTCCCAGGCGGCGAGTAGCATTTAAACAGAAGCCCACATCAGGCTGTTTGCAGGGTGCTTTACATGATGAAGTGGCTACGTTGTCGATCGATCATTCGAGCCGAGGTGGTGCTTGTCGTCTGGCTCGCGGTGGGCGGTCTCGCCTGGGCTGACACGCTCGACCTTTCCGATGATCTTGTGTTGCCACTCGTTGGCATCCAGCTGGCCGTCGAACCAGATCCTCTCGATGATTTCAGGGAAATTCTGAATCCTGTCCTGTTGGACTCTGCTGCCGGAGGCCTTGTTCCAGAAACGCCCCTGAGCCCTCCGCGACACTTGCCGCCTTTCTCGGGGACGCTGCTCCATCTGTCCGCTCTTCCGCTCTACCAGGTCTTCTGCGTGTATCGCGTTTGATCTCTCCTCCATAACTGCCTGTCTCGTTACATAGCGCCAGGAAGTTACTCGACCATGGAGGAAGACCATGTCAATAAGACACCAAAAGAGATCCCGACAGATTTTCCTTGGGGCCGTCGCAGTCATGATAGCCACATCCGCCCCAGCTCTTTCCGACAGTCCTGCCCCATCCGGTTCCCCTGAGGTGTGGGAATGTCCGCAATCGGATGGAATGCCTCTATATACCAACTACGAGATGCCCGGGTGTCGAGCGATGGACCTGAAGCCGCTTCTCAGGTTTCCGTCACCACCCGATCGACCCAACCTACCCCAGCTGCAAGAAACCGTTGTCCCGCGCTTGGACGCAGGACCCCCTGAGGATGTGTTTCCTGAGAATTTCCTTGGCGGTGGGTTTGGGAGTTCGGGTATCGGCTTTGGATATGTGCATCGCGGCGGATTTGGGAGTTCGGCTTCGCGCTTCGGAGGGGCGTACTCATGAAGCGCGAACTGAGTGTGCCTCGTCAGGACTGGCCGACTTGTATCGCTGCCGCGGGGCTCACCTTTCATAGTGAGGAGGTCCCCTACTGGCGAGAAGATGTGTGTTACCGATTCAGCTCAGAAGAAATTGGTGAACTGGAGGAAGCGACTGCCGAACTCCATCAGATGTGTTTAGAAGTCGTGGAATACGTGATCACGCAGGACCGATATGATCTGCTGCACATTCCGCAGGTCTGCCGCCCTGCCATCCGTGCCTCATGGGAACAAGAGCGGCCGTCTCTCTACGGGCGCTTTGATCTACGCTATGACGGGGAAACCCCTCCCGTGCTGCTCGAATACAATGCGGATACCCCAACGAGTTTAATCGAGGCGAGTGTCGCGCAGTGGTATTGGGTAGAAAGTGTGTTCCAGGGGAGGGACCAATTCAATTCTCTGCACGAGAAATTGGTGGCTCGATGGTCTGTTATCCAGAATAAGCATACCGGCCCGATTCATCTCACCGGGATACCTGACAGCCTTGAAGATGCTCAGACTGTGGCCTATCTCCAAGACACCGCTCAGCAGGCCGGACTCGAAACTATTTCCATTCCCATCGGAGAAATCGGCTGGGATCGGGGTGCACAATGTTTTGTGGATCAAGCCAATCATCGGATCACCGCGCTCTTCAAACTCTACCCATGGGAATGGCTGGCCGCCGAACCATTTGGGCCTCTTATGTTACGGTCCCCTCTGTCGGTCCTCGAGCCGGCTTGGAAAATGATTCTCAGCAATAAGGGGTTGCTGCCCCTCCTCTGGGAGCTGTTTCCTGGCCATCCGTATTTAGTTCCCGCGTTCTTCACAGCGGAACCACTAGGCCAGACTTATGTGAAAAAACCATTACTCTCCAGAGAAGGAGCAAACATCGAAATTGTCACACCGAACCTGCTTACCACCATGCCAGGACCGTATGGTCGAGAGGGATGGGTGTACCAGGCCTTCATCCCGTTACCGGAATTTGAGGGGTGGCATCCAGTAATTGGGTCGTGGGTTGTGGGAGACGAGCCGGCTGGGATTGGGATTCGGGAGACTCAGGGGTTAATTACCAAGGACCAGTGTCGCTTCGTCCCACACTATTTTGATCCGGCTGCCTCAAGAACGCTCGACGATGCTGGTTCGGTCATCCACTAGGATGAAGGGTCAGAGCACACGACAGCCCTAAAAGCAAAAAATACGACATGATTGTGCTCGTTTTGTGCTCAAGCCCACCTCACTCCAGCTCATTCCAGCCTACTCCAGCCAACGTTCGCATTTTGCACAAACCTTGGCTGGAATAGGCCTGAGTGAGCCTGAGTAGGCTGGAGGAGGGTCTGGGCTACGGTTTCCTAAACCGCGAGTCCTACAACGAAACTGACCCAAAACCCAAAAAGCAGGCCAAATCTTCAGGCATCGATCGGTCTACATTCGCAGGACGGGTCACGCTGTCCCTGACTCACCGTGAAGGGGGCACACCTACAGGGGATAGGTCAGGCCTGCCCTGGGTCTAGCGGTTTACGGTTTAGAGGGGGACACAGCCACGGCTGAATGAGGCTTGACTCACTACAGAAATGGTTATTAACTAACTTAGTTGCCCAGCAGGAAGGCTTTCATGTTGCAGTTCACACATCCCTCAAAAGCACGAGTGGCAGCCCTCATTGTCGTTTGGCTGTTTGTTGGAGGGGAAGCCTTCGCAGATTCCTTGGACCTCACCGACGATATCGGAATCCCAATCACTGATACCTTACAAGCCATCAACCCTGACAGTGTGGATGAGGTCAAGCAGGGGTTGGACCTTGTTCGATCCCTTTCGCACTGTCCCTCTACAGTAGGTGCGTTCGCCCAAGAAAACTTCCCGTTCTTGAGCAGTATTCTTCATGGCTCTTATCCTCAGAGCCCCTCTGCAGATATTCCACTCTACGAGTCTCTCTGCACCTATCGCTTGTGAGCTCCTTCCCACAGACCTACCGGCCGTAACGTCCTAGGTCTGTCGTTTTCCTCTTCACACATTTACCCGGGGATAGCAGGCGCTCTGTGTCTCAAAGCGTCTGTAGAACCTAGGGTTCTGGTCACGATCTGTGAAAAGGAGGGAGCCATGACGACCCTGACTCAAAAACGATCACAGAAGATCCCTCTGCTGCTACTAGGCCTCGCGACTCTCACCTCCTCAGGATGTCAGAGCGTTCGCCCTTACTCGACCCAAGAGGAATGTCAGGCCGAGTTAGACACCTCCTGCTACTTGGCGGCTGAACAGGAACTCAACTCAACTGGCGTCGAGAACCTGAAGTGGGTGTGGTACCCCCGGACAGGAGCGGGTCTCTTACAGACACCAACGCCTTCAGGTGGCGACCCGATATCACCGGCTCAAAACCAATCTTTGGCCGGAAAAGTGGTCACTGAGCTCTCGAACGCGATTCGTGTCCTGCGTGGCGGCTTTGGCAGTTCAGCTTCCCACTTTGGTGGAGGTTTCTCATGATGCGAGAACAATCTACGCCTCGCGCTGATTGGCCGAGACACCTTGCAGCTGCTGGAGTGACGTTTCATAGCCTCGAAGGACCCTACTGGCGGGAGGATGTCTGTTACCGTTTTTCAGAGCGAGAGATCGGGGAACTTGAACGAGCCACGATCGAGCTGCATCAGATGTGTCTCAGCATGGTTGAGGAGGTGATCACGCATGATCGATTTGACGACCTTCGGATACGCCCCGAATACCGACCGATCATTTGTGAATCCTGGAATCAGCATCACCCGCCTCTCTTTGGACGCTTCGACTTGCGGTATGACGGGGCGAGTCCGCCCGTGTTACTGGAATATAACGCCGACACGCCCTTCTGCCTGATCGAATCTAGCGTGGCCCAGTGGCACTGGCTCGAGATGACTCGACCGGGGAAAGACCAATTCAATTCGCTCCATGAACGATTAGTCGACCAGTGGAGACGTATTCACCACATTCACCGGGGACCTCTCCATCTGACGGGTCTTCCAGAAAGTGCCGAGGAGGCTCAGACGGTGGCGTATATCCAGGATACGGCCATGCAAGCTGGACTGGAAACAATCCCAATTCCCCTCAAAGGAATCGGGTGGGATCTCGTGCAAGGGCGTTTTGTCGACCAGTTCAACCATCCTATCACCATGCTGTTCAAACTCTATCCTTGGGAATGGCTTCTCGGAGAGCCCTTCGGATCTTTGCTGATCCAGTCATCTCTCATCATGATCGAACCTGCTTGGAAAATGGTGCTGAATAACAAGGGGATCCTGGCCTTACTGTGGGAACAATTTCCAGGGCACCCCAACCTCCTTCCCGCATTCTTTACGCCAGAGCCACTGGGGAATAGCTATGTGCGGAAGCCATTGTTTTCGAGAGAAGGAGCGAATGTGGAAATTATCAGCCCGACCCAGACCATCGGGACATCTGGTCCCTATGGAGAAGAAGGATGGCTCTATCAAGCCTACGCCCCACTGCCCGATTGTCACGGGTGGCGCCCCGTCATTGGTTCATGGGTGGTGGGAAGCGAGCCAGCAGGGATTGGAATTCGAGAGACTGAAGGTCTGATTACAGATGATACGTGTCGGTTTGTTCCGCACTACCTCAGCCATAATGACCTGTCTCCTGTGGGTGTACTAGGTGCACTATGAGTCGTGCGCAGGACCCGCGGTTTAGGAAACCGTGTTCCTGACCATACTCCAGCCTACTCAGGCTCACTCGGGCCTATTCCAGCCAAGGTTTGCGACAAATGCGAACGTTGGCTGGAGTAGGCTGGAATGGGCTGAAGTGAGGTAGAGTTGAGCACAATTCGAGCACAATTGCCTGGGGTGAACCCCTCTGTTGAGACACAGAAATGAGCACAATGGGCTCCTCGCAGCGGACAAGTTTCGCGACAATCACTAGTAAGCCGGTCGAACTGAGATGGAATGGGCTTGTGGCAGTGGGTCAAATCTCTTTGATCACACCAAGACGGCGCAGCACGAATAATCCAAGATGGCAGAGCCCCACATAGGGGTAGCCAACAAGAAGCCCTGCTTGGGCAAGAACCACCTCCACATGTTCACCCGAGAGCACCCTGAAGCTTTTTGTGCGGATGACCAAGAACACAAAGTAGCTCAGTACGAGGACCACCGCATAGATGAGCGGAAGCACGAAGGAAAGATTCCGGTACCAGGAAGCCTCGCGATTCCAGCCATACCAGAAGAGGGGGATGATCGTCAGCACATAGGGGATGCCCCCAATGAAGAGAGACATCACGACCAAACCAAAAATTGAAGGGAAAGTACCAAGCCCTGTGAGCATGGCCACAAGTGCGGAAATGGCAATGACAAGCACGGGGGCAAGAAGGGGCAATCCGAGACAGAGTTTGTAATAACGGACCGGACTCATATCTGGCCTAGACCAGCGGCGTCTCCTCATCCACGGTGGTCATCGCCCCTATCGCACAGGATGTGAGAGACAGCTCCCGCACCCCGAAGCTCGTGGTCCGCCCGCCCCATCGTGATCATCGCCACTCAGCACGAGATCCAACGTGATCCACGAAGCTGAGCCGTGTTGCTCGTTGGCACACACCCAGGCGACGATTTTGTGATAACCAGGTGACCGCAGCAGATCGAAAAGCGAGAAGGTACCGCCTTCAGCTTTATTCGGTAACGCTGAGAGGTTGTATCGCCCCTCGCCCTCCTCTTTTGGGGGCAGCCCCTGGCCTTTGAAGAAGCCAGTCCTTGGGTCCGCGAAGGTGTCGAGGTTGCTGCCTTCTCCATCGAGCTCGAAGTGAACGTCGCATGAGAATTTAGGATCGTCGTTATAGGCTCGGACGTAGATCTGCGCGACCCCAATTGGAGCGGAGGGGGGCAGCTTGAACTCGACGACCGCCTTGTGATCATCGCGGTGCGCGATGACTTGATCGAGGAGCGGGAAGACCGTCCGCCCGGTCCTCCTGTCAGCTGGCACATTGAATGAGACGGGCGGTTCAGGCTGACCTTCATAGGACAACGTGATCGGCAGTTCATCAAGCCCTTGCACCCAGGTTTCGGCGAGCGCACCGAAACCCACGAGGGAAAGCAACGCTGTAATCCCAAGCTGCAACGACAGAGCGCGAATAATCCTCACACCACTTGTCGACTGCGGGTAAGAGAAGCTGAACAGGACACAACGAACATAGAGCATGTATCGGGTCAGGGCTTGCTCCTAACGTGGGTATCCGCTCAGACGTGTTAGCAATCCTAGAGAAGTATAGCAAACGACCTGGGTCGGTCTGTGTCGGTGCGACACTAAGAGAGTCCGTGTTGAAAAGTAGTACGCCAATTGATTTGTGAAGAAGTGCCGGATATGGCAACAGCAGGTGTGTCATAAACGTTTGTGGAAGGAACCACTATCCCCTGGATTCAGTTGAGGATTACTGAGTACGGTGGAAGGGTCAAAAACAACTGTTTTTGAATCCCTTGGTGAATATCTACGATTCGCCTCTCCCGCACACATCTACGACGGCGATCGACCATTCTTGAATCATCGGTTTAGGTGTATCCGCAACATAGTTGAATGCCACGAGACAGCCGTTCGGTGACACTGTTTCTCGCCCCACCATTCGACGCGTCGTGACGGTATGGACATTGTCGCCTTGCATCAACAATAGCCTTTCCGATCCCCTGAGGAAATAATTCACCAGCATCCCCGTCTTCGTGGGAGTGAAGTGGGCGCAAGTCCGATAACATTCATCCCATGGACCTCGAGGCAGTGGTTGAGGTTCTGTTTTCCCATTGGGGTAGAGCCACCACGCCTTGGACGACCACATAAAATAGGCCTCTTTGAAAGGGTAATATTCGACTTGTTGATTTAATAAGATCATGGCGTCCGTTGCTTTATAGCCCTGAATTTCCATGGGTTCCGATTCGCCCGTTTTATGGTAAAGAATCGGTTGGTCGGGGAGATAGCCTTGGATTTGAAACTCTAGGAATCCATGCTCGGGGTAGAGTTTAAGAATCCGGTAAGACGCATTTCTTGCCTGGCGATAGGTAACTTCTTCATCAAGATATCGGCATGCGACATTCCCTAGGCCCCTCCCTTTCCGTATGATCTGCTCTGTGAGTTCTTGGCTTTCTTGTTCTTCACCTAACTTCCCTGCCCACATCGTGAACGTTTTCCCGTCTCTGTTTTGCTTTCCATAGGCGATGTAGCCACGGCTATAGCAAAACATCGGATATGTCCGTTCGGCATAGGTTTGCGCCCGCCCTGTCCTTACATCGATAATATACAGAGAGAGTTGTTGTGCTGATCCATCCTTATCCACGGATTTGCTTCCAGCCCCCTCTCGTTTGAATCCCAGAAAAACAAGTTGATCGTTGTCGACCCAGTACACAGGATCAGGAAAGCTGTGTCGAAAATCTGAGAAATCCTTAGGGGTGACGACTGACGGACCGAGGTCGCAGGAAACGCTGGCTGAAGAAAGAACGAGCAGTAAGGGCAAAGGCAACTTGAAGATGAGGCGAAACAGAGCCCTTCCTCGAGTCGGAGAATAAGAAATCACCCCGTAAGCGTATCACGTGCCTGAACAGGTACCTAGGAAATGGAAATCTTTGAACTTGAGTGGTTGTAGGCTCAAACTTTCCAAAAACATTTGTTTTTGGAACAGGCTGAAGGATACGTCAAAGCCCTCGAATAATCGACTTCTCCGCCTCAACCGTGAGATAGGTTTTTGAACACTGCGCGTAGAACAACTACTCAGCGCAATGACGGAAGGCTGCTTTGACAGTTCAGTCTTATGTTCAAAGAGGGGAGCCGCCACTCCGCATGCGCACCAGGTAGGGGCTTCAGATAGATTGTCACCAGGTCGGCACCCAGGGTGGGATCTTCAGGGTTCCATGGCACCCTTCACCACCCCGAATCGCAGAGTGAGTTGTTGCGAATCTCCGCGACAGATGGACTATCTTGACCCTCTAGATCCGTTGAGGTACCTGTATCTCCAACATACTTACTGTGCTTTGTAAACCGCAGGCCGCTGGTTCGATTCCAGTCGCCGGCTCCATTACTCTCCACGGAATCTCAGTGAGTTGCGAATTGGTAGCGGCCTCAGGATTCCGTGGATAACCCCCTTCTGCTACCACCTTGCTACCATGAACCTCTGCCTCTACATAGTTGGGGGTGTGCTGAGCCAGCGGCCCAAACCGGGCTGCAGGAAGCAGTGAATTTCCAGCTCCCAGCGGCCTCGTTTCTGGGGAGGTCTCAGCGCTGTGACCCAAAACCCGAAAAAGAGACCAGAGGATACTTGAGGAGTGAACTGCGAACGAGTTGCGGGCACCCGCGAGGACCGTTGTCATCACTGTCTTGCACTCCCCGCCGAGACTTTGCTAGAGAACACCATTGGGCTATGCTGCCCGGCTCAGTCAATATGATGCGTCTTGCCCAGGTTCTCACCACCTCGTTCATCCAGGACCATCCCAGCGTCCTGTCTGCGATTCATCGGTTCCGCGGGGTGAGATCCATGCGGCGGAAGAGGCCCTGATATGCCTAGCAAACTGCCAGCCCGTGGCCGCACCGTGCCCATCACCGATCAACTCCTGGTGAAGGTCTTCCGCCAGGTCAAGCAGTTAGACCGCGCCTACCGACGCATCCATCGCCATCCGATCCTGCACGCCATCATTAGTGCGGGGCGATCGTGGGTGCTGTTCTTTTTTATCGGTATTCCCTTGATCGTCGGAGCCGTGTGGCTGGTGCGGGATCTTCAGACCAAGTATGTGCTGTTAACCGGTATGCCGGGCGGCTCAGCGGCCTCGCTCGGGGAGGACATTGTGCGCACCTTGAACCGGCCAAGCTATTGGGAGCAATTCTTCCACCTCAACCTGGTCCCAGACTTCACGGCGGTTGAATCTTGCGGATCCCTGGACAATCTCGTCGAACTGAATAAGGGGCATGTGCAACTGGCTATCGTCGAAGATGGCTTGCCGATCCAAGCTGAGCAGGCGCCATGCCCCTTCAGAAAGCAGTCTGAGGCCCAGACGGTCAAGAAGCCGGCCGAGCACGGCTCGCGGGTTCGGGCCATGTTGCCGCTCTATCTCTCGCCGCTGCACGTGCTCGCGAAGAAGAGACTGGCGATTAAGGACGTGCGGCAGCTATCGCTCCACAGCC